>JBJKOR010000459.1:0-5138 GCA_046707185.1 Anaerolineales bacterium
GCCGCATCCCTCGGATTGATGCTGGCGGTCTCCATTCAACTGGCATCCACCGCGCTGATTGATCCCCTCACCATCGCTGTCGCAATCATTTGCCTTATCATCCTGATCCGATTTCAAACCAATTCCACCTGGCTGATTGCCAGCGGAGCATTGATTGGACTGTTTCACACGTTGTTATAGGGGCCATCGCAATTACTCTTGTACTACCGTCAAAGTGTAGACTCATCAATCTATTGTTCGCTCATAAAGGCTTGTAAAAGAAAAGGCCCTAAAGGTCTGGGAGACCTTTAGGGCCTTAACAAACTGTAACAAATTTACTTCTTGCTTTTCACTTTCTTCTCGATTGGTTCATCACGTCCCATCGCATCCATCACAGCCACGGCGGCGACCTGAACGATGTTGTTCACTTCATCGCCGGTCTGCAATACATGCACGGGCGCACCCATGCCGAGCAAGATTGGGCCAATGGCTTTTGCATTGCCAAGCCGCGCCAACAATTTATAGGCAATGTTTGCAGACTCAAGCGATGGAAAGACCAATACATTCGCGTCCTTTACAGCACTGAACGGATAACGCTCCTCCATGATCTCTGTGGACACGGCCGTATCGGCTTGCATTTCGCCATCCACAGCCAGGCCCGGTCGGCGAGCTTTGATCAATTCCACCGCGCGCTGCACTTTGTCCGAGAGCGGATGTGGCGTGGAGCCAAAGTTGGAGAAAGACAGGAACGCCACACGCGGGTCGAGTTCGAGGCGCTTGGCAAAGTCCGCAGCGAGGCAGGCAATCTCGGCCAAATCTTCCGCTGTCGGGTCGATGTTGACCGTCGCATCGGTAAACAGGTAGACGCGATCTTCGACGATCATAATGTATACGCCGGCGGCGCGTGCCGCGCCGGGCGCGGTATGATGAATCCGCAGCGCGGGACGAATCACATCGGGATATTCATACGTCAAGCCTGAGATGAAGGCATCCGCATCGCCCATCTTGACCATCATCGAACCGAGAATGTTGATCTCGCGAACACGTTTTCGAGCAATCGACATGGTTACGCCTTTGCGCTCGCGAATCTCGTGATAGGCTTGTGCGTATTGTTCGTGCTGCTCGAAGTCATACGGATCGACAATCTCGATGGAACTGGTCACGCCGAGTTCCTGCATGGTTTTTTGAATCGCATCCGGACGCCCGATCAAAATAGGCACGCCAATCTTTTCATCGAGAATTTGAGCCGCGGCGCGAATGATCTTCTGTTCCTCGCCCTCGCCAAAGGCAACCCGCTTCGTGCCGCCCGACGAACGCGCTTTGTTCTGGAAGAAGTAGCGTACCTGTTCGCCCTTGCCCTGACGATAGGCAAGCTGTTGACGGTATTCGTTGATATCGATCATCTTGCGGGCCACGCCGGTCTTCATGGCCGTTTCAGCCACAGCCGGCGATTCCCACAATAGAACACGCGGATCGAGCGGCGTTGGAATGATATATTCGCGCCCGAACTTGAGACTCTCCATACCGTACGCACGCAAAACAGAATCAGGGACATCTTCCTTCGTCAACGCAGCCAATGCTTTGGATGCCGCGAACTTCATTTCTTCATTGATGGCTTTGGCGCGCACATCCAATGCGCCGCGGAAGATGAAGGGGAAACCAAGCACATTATTGACTTGGTTGGGATAATCCGAACGGCCGGTGGCCATGATGACATCCTTGCGGGCTGCATGTGCCAATTCCGGTTTGATCTCCGGGTCGGGATTCGCCATGGCAAAGATGATCGGGTCCTTTGCCATCGTCTTGACCATCTCAGGAGTCAACACATTGGCAACCGAGAGTCCATAGAACACATCGGCGCCGCGCACCGCATCGGCCAGCGTGCGATGCCCTTTGTCATCCACCGCCAGGCGCTCCTTATATTTATTCATGCCCTCTTTGCGGCCTTTGTAGACGACGCCCTTCGTATCGACCAGCATGATGTTCTCGCGCTTCACGCCCCAACGGATCGCCAACTCTGCACACGAAATCGCAGAGGGGCCTGCGCCGGAAATAACGAGTCGAATATCGCTGTCCTTCTTGCCGACAAGTTCCAGCGCGTTGGCAAGCCCCGCAGAAGAAATAATGGCCGTCCCGTGCTGGTCATCGTGGAAGACCGGAATATCGAGCATCTTCTTCAACTCTTCTTCGATGTAGAAACATTCGGGGGCTTTGATGTCTTCGAGGTTGATCCCGCCAAAAGTCGGAGAAATGGCGGCGGCTACTTTGATGATCTCATCCGGGTCATGGGAATTGACTTCGATATCGAAAACGTCCACATCGGCAAACTTCTTGAAGAGCACACCCTTCCCCTCCATCACCGGCTTCGATGCCAACGCGCCTCGATCGCCTAATCCCAAGATCGCCGTGCCATTCGAAATGACGGCCACGAGATTGCCTTTGGATGTGTACTCGTACACGTCTTCGGCGTTCTTTTCGATCTCCAGCACCGGCTCCGCCACGCCGGGCGAATACGCCAGACTCAAATCGCGTTGGGTATCCATCGGTTTGGTGGGGACAACTGCCACCTTGCCGGGTTTGCCCTTCAATCGATGATATTCAAGAGCATCTTCGCGGGTGAACTTTGCCATAGTACCTCCATGAAAAGTGTATAGAGATTATGTCACATCGAACCAAATCCAGCCAGTCACATTTGTCACTAAATAAACATTTGTTCATCTGTCTTAACCCATCGAGGAGAAAAAGTTCTGTTTTTCATACAAAGGCATTTTCGTCCACTAAACCCCTTGCGGGTACACGCTCCGCGAATTTGCACGAATCTTTTAAATCCGGAGTTGTGGACAAGTCCTGCCCTTTGAGAAGACTCCGAGCATCTTTCCAAATTCCTTAACATATTGTTAAAAAATCATGTATAATACGAAAAATCCGCAAGGATTTAAGATTTGCTTTGCCGCATCAGAGCGGCCTTGACTTGAAAACGGACTTTTGGAACCCGCACGAAATTGGCAGATCACTGCCATACTGGCTCAGGTAATTTGGAAAGTTGCCATCAATATTCGGACGGATAATTTTGAAAGAATGATTTTTTGGATTGATCGTTCGATTTATATAACCTGATTCTCAAGCTTATTGCATTTCCCAACCCGCTTCTTTCGGAGCCGGGGCCGGTTTCTCCAATCCAACCACCGTCTACAGCCGAGGCCATTCGGGCAGGCCACCGGCTGTATTTATTTAATGGCAAAGATTACAGCGATCGAACCCCAAAAGCGTGATCCCAATCGGGTAAATATTCACCTCGATGGCAATTATGCATTTGGGCTGGCACGCATCACAGCCGCATGGCTTAAGGTCGGGCAGGAATTGAGCGAAGAGAAAATCGCCTCGCTCCAAGCAGAAGATGACCGCGAGCGAGCCTATCAACAGGCCATGCTCTTCCTGAGTTACCGCGCCCGCTCCGAATCCGAGATACGGCAAAATTTGAGCAAGCATGAATTCCCGCAGGAGGTGATCGAACAGGTCATCGAACGCCTGCGGGAGAATAAACTTGCGGACGATAGACAATTTGCCCGCGCGTGGGTCGAGAATCGAAATACGTTCCGACCGCGCAGTCGGCGTGCATTGCAAATGGAGCTTCGACAAAAAGGCCTTTCCAAGGAAGCCGCGCAATCGGCGCTGGAAGGTTTGGATGAAGAAGCTTTGGCCTACGAAGCAGGCCTGAAGAAGGCGCGCCGACTCCAGTCGAAGGAATGGAGCGAGTTCCGGAAAAAACTTTCCGAACACCTCGCCCGCCGCGGGTTCCCGTATTCCGTCATCGCGTCGGTCGTATCCCGCATCTGGAACGAGACGCACACGGAACAAAAATTTGATTTCGAGGAAGAACTATGAGCGCAATTAGCAGCATCATCATTGTTTTTATTGCGTTAGTGTTTGGGGCAGCGGTCGGCTACTATTATCATCGCTACCAAAACGAACGCATGCTGAAAAACCAGCAGGATAAAGCCGATGACATTTTGAAGGGCGCGAGCACACAAGCGCGCTTGATCGAAACCCAGGCGCGCGACAGCGCGGCCAAGATCGTACAAGCTGCCGAGAGTGAGCTTAAGGAACGCCGCATCGAGCTTAGTAAAGAAACGGAGCGGCTCGACAAACGGCGCTCTGAGATCGACAGCCGCGCCGACAAACTCGAACAACGCGAACAAAACATAAACAAGCGCCAAAGCAATATCGACCGGCGCACCAACGAAGTCGAAAAACTCTATGAGCAGGAAGTAAGCAAACTCGAGCAGATCGCGCAACTGTCACCGGAGGATGCAAAGAAACAACTGTTCGCGGCGGTCGAAAAGGAAGCACGCGCCGATATGGCCCGCATCTATCGCCAGATCGAAGCGGAGGCGCGTGAAGAAGGCGAGAAGCGCGCCCGCAAATTGATCGCGGACGCCATCCAACGCGTGGCATCCGAGCATGTGGCAGAAGTCACTTCGGCAGTCGTTCCGATTCCCAGCGAGGAGATGAAGGGCCGCATCGTAGGCCGCAACGGCCGCAACATCAAAGCTTTCGAACAAGCCGCGGGCGTGGACGTGATCGTGGACGACACACCGGAAGCCGTGACCATTTCCTGTTTTGATTCTGTGCGGCGCGAAATCGCCCGCCGCGCCTTGACGCGCTTAACTGTGGACGGCAGAATCCATCCCGCGCACATCGAAAAGATTCTCGATGAAGAAACCAAAGCGGTCGAGAAGATCATCAATGAAGCTGGAGAACAGGCCGCCTTCGACGCGAGCATCGCAGGTCTGCATCCCGAAGTGCTGCGCATGATGGGACGTTTGAAATTCCGCACTTCATATGGGCAAAATCAATTAGCGCATGCCGTCGAAGTTTCCAAACTGGCCGGTATTCTCGCGGCGGAAATCGGCGCGAACGTCGACCTATCGAAGCAAGGCGGATTCCTGCACGACATCGGCAAGGCGATGGATCACAACCAGGAAGGCACGCACGCCAAACTCGGCGCGGAATTCTGCCGGCGTTACGGCGTGAATTCGATTGTGGTGAATGCCATCGAATCCCACCATCACGAAGTGGACCAGTTGACGATCGAAGCCGTCATCGCCGAAGCTGCGGATGCCATTTCGGGAGCGCGTCCGGGCGCACGCCGCGAGGAT
>JBJKOR010000460.1:0-17637 GCA_046707185.1 Anaerolineales bacterium
TCCAGCGCTGAGTCGCCGTAGGTCTTGTAGATCTTGACTGCCAGATTGGTGCTGACACCATGACCGTGCAGGAAGACCATGATCTCTTTGACCTGCTTTTGTTCTTTCCAAGCTTTGATGATGTGCTTCGTGCGGTCTTCGCCAATGCCGGAGACTTCCAGCAAACGTCCCGGAGTATTCTCGATCACATCGAAGGTTTCTTCCCTGAAACGCGCCACGATGCGTTCGGCAAGTTTCGGACCGATGCCTTTGATCATTCCCGAACCGAGATAGCCTTCGATCCCGGCCATCGTAGATGGCAGGGTTTGTTCACAGACTTCAGCTTTGAATTGCGGTCCGTGTTTAGGATGATTATCCCACTGTCCCTGCAAACGCAGATGTTCTCCCGGCGAGACTTCAGGCAGGTTGCCGACGACGGTTGCAAGTCCGGCTGAGTTCAAAGCGGTTTTGTTGACGAGCCGTACCCCCAGGTGGCTATCCGGTTTCAGGCGCAGGACGGTGTATCCATTCTCAGGGTTGTAGAAGGTGATGCGTTCCACGCTGCCGGATAGGGTTTCCATGAAGGCAAGTATACACGGCAACGCACATAAAATACAAATCCACGGATAGAATATCCATGAAATTTGACAAATTTATGGAGTTGATGTAAATTAGATTTATGTTCAAACGCGCTTATGAACCGCTCGATCAGCACCTTCAACCCAACAAAGTTTTGGTTATTTACGGACCCCGCCGGGTTGGAAAGACCACACTCCTGCAAGCTTTCCTGAAACAGACCAAGCTGAAATATAAACTTGATTCGGGAGACAACATTCGGACGCAGCAAATTCTGGGATCACAGGACTTCAGCCAGATCTTGTCCTATGTGGAAGGCTATGAATTGTTGGCGATTGACGAAGCGCAAAACATTGCGAACGTCGGCATGGGCTTGAAGATCATTGTGGACCAGGTGCCGGGGATACGGGTCATTGTAACTGGCTCATCTTCCTTCGAGTTGGCGGGACAAGTAGGTGAACCCTTGACCGGCAGGAAGCAAACCTTGAGTCTCTATCCCTTGGCACAATCGGAATTATTATCCGCAAACAATCCATTTGAGTTGAAGGAAAAGCTGGCAGATTATCTTGTATATGGTTCCTATCCCGAAGTGATTCAGGCGAAGGGCAAATCAGAACGCATCGAAACGCTGACCGAAATTGCAAATTCCTATCTGCTCAAGGACATCCTGGCATTCGATCGCGTAAAGAATTCCCGCACCCTTCTCGATCTTTTGAAGCTGCTGGCATTTCAGATCGGCAGTGAGGTGTCGCTGAATGAACTAGCCACGCAATTGGGCGCGGATGTGAAGACCATCCAGCGGTATTTGGATCTGCTTGAAAAGGCATTTGTGATTGTGCGCTTGGGCGGCTTTAGCCGCAACCTGCGGCAAGAAGTGGTCAACAAATTCAAATATTATTTCCTGGATAACGGGGTACGCAATGCCGTGATCGCCCAGTTCAACAGTCTGGACCTGCGCAACGATATCGGCGCCTTATGGGAGAACTTCATGTTCATGGAACGCTTGAAATACCGGACATATCACTCGCGGTATGCGAATATGTACTTTTGGCGCACCTATGATAAGCAGGAGATCGATCTGGTGGAAGAACGGGATGGCAAGCTGTATGGCTATGAATTTAAATGGTCCGAAGGAAGGGCTGTCCCTGCACCCAAAAATTGGACGCGTTCTTATCCCGAAGCATCCTTTGCGGTGGTTCATTCGGGGAACTACCAGGAGTTGATTTTAGATTAGTTCCGATCGCCATCTGTTGTTACGAAGGGGATGGATCAATAGGCAAAACAATTTCACGAACACAAATCTTGGGGATATTGGCTCGAATACAAGGTGGCCAAGCATCGCATCATGCCATATATATTCGCACAAGAATAGTTGAGTCATCACATGCTTGCCGCTGAATCTTTCCTGTTTCAATCTCAAGATTTCTCAGCTTGTGCACGCAGACACCTACATTCCTATTAATGTAAATGTAATCGCTCGTGAGTGATTTGTATCTCATCACACAGATGAGCAAACAAAATACCCAATGAGAGTGGGTTTCCCAGAGCGCGTTCGCCAGTACAAGGGGTACAACACGCATCGTTTTCACTGTCTGGCAATCCCCAGATTATGCAATAGTTGCTCAATATCTTCTAACCTCATTTCCCTTTTCTTCCTTAATCATCCTCTCTGAAAGAGCAATGCAGAAATAGTGGCCCCTGGTAGAATGCCAGGGGCCACTATGGGTTTTTTCTTGAGACTCAATGGGTATTGCTAGCATCGATTCGAGAGAAGGCATAGTTGGATTAGAATGCCTTCTTACTTACAAGCTAAGCTGGTCAGATTGCATCAATACATCTTTCGCTTTCGAATGATCGTACGTTGCGTTCCAGATGCAGGCACCTATTGGCAAAATGCAACTGAGCAAATGACTACTTCGCGCCAGCCTGCAAGTTCATTACCAGGAGCTTCGGCTCCGTCATCTCCTCGATGGCATACTTGGGTCCTTCCCTCCCCGAACCGGAATTCTTGACTCCGCCATAAGGCATCTGATCAACGCGGAAGGTGGAGACATCGTTCACCTGCAAGCCGCCAACTTCGATCTCATCGTAGGCTTGCATGATTCGGTTGATATCCTGGGTGAAGATCCCGGATTGCAAGCCGAAGTCGGTTGTATTGGCGAGAGTCAGGGCTTCCTCCCAAGTATCATATGGCGTGACTGTGATAACGGGGGCGAATATCTCAGTGGCATTCACACTCATCTCGGGCGTGGTATCTGTGAGCACAGTCGGGGACAAGAAGGCGCCGTCAAGTTTTCCACCTAATACGATTTTTGCCCCCTTTGCAACCGCATCTTGAATCTTTTCATGTGCTTCCTGCGCCGCTGCTTGACTGATCATTGGTCCGACAACGGTATCAGCCTGGCGGGGATCACCAACCTTGAAACTGCTGATCTTGTCCAGGATCATCTCCAGGGCATGGTTGTAAATGGACCGGTGCAGGTAAACCCGCTGTACAGAAATGCAGTTCTGTCCGGCATTCGCCATGCCTCCGTTGGCAATCCGGCTGACGGCATATCCAAGATCGGCATCTTCATGAACGATCGCAGCCGCGTTCCCGCCCAGTTCCATGGTCACCCGCTTGTGTCCAGCCAGCGACTTAAGCTTCCAACCTACTTCAGAACTGCCAGTAAAGGTGATGAAAGCAACGCGGTCATCGGTCACCAGCTTTTGTGCGACTTGATTCCTACAGGGTAATACATTGATGGCCTCGCGCGGGTAATCTGTCTCGAGCAGCATTTCTCCAAGCAGTAATCCCGAAAGCGGCGTAGCCGAGGGCGGCTTCAAAATAAAGGAGTTCCCAGCCGCAATCGCCGGACCGATCTTATGGCAGGAGAGATTGAGTGGGTAATTGAATGGTGAGATGCAGCCAATCACCCCAAGCGGGAAGCGCCGGAAGAAACCGAAGCGTCCTTCCCCGGCCTTGGTCCAGTCTATCGGCACCAATTCACCGCCCACCCGTTTGGCTTCCTCAGCCGAAACGCGGATCGTCTCTTTGGCTCGCGCCGTCTCGCCTTCCGCGACGTTACGCGCTTTGCCGCCTTCCATGATTAATGTCTCAACCAGTTCGTCCGTTCGATTTTCCATTTGTTCAAGCAACTGGTACAGGATATTCGAACGTTGATAGGAAGAGAGCTTGCGAGTCTTGGCAAACCCTTTGCCGGCCGTGACAATGGTGTCTTCCATATCCGCATCGCTCCCCAAGTAGATACGGGTAAAGACTTCGTCATTGTACGGAAAACGCACTTCCAGGGTTTGCTCGCTCGTGCGCCATTCCCCGCCAATTAGAAAAGAGTATTGTTTTTTCATTGTATTTACCTCATCGAAAAGAATTTGTGTGTTTGATGTTATTTACAGCTCCAGCGCAAATGCACACTGGATTATTTTCTGGTCGGGTAGTTCCACAACCAACATTGGCCAGGCAGGAGTATAGGTCAGGTTATCGTGACCATCCTGTCCTGCCAGAAAGGTATCTTCCGTCTTGGCTCCGGGTACGGAAGAATTCCAAGCCAGCGCCATATTCTCGGCAATCTGCTCATCCGAACCGGTTACAGCTAAGCACTCGCGCGGCTCGTAGCCGGTTATTCCGCCCTGATGGTGATGGCGCCACTCGTCTGGAAATCCGGCGTCAGCGTAGGCTTGCTTGCCCCGCTCCAGCGCTTCACCAAGACTGCGTCCGGGGATGGATGCGGCAATCAGGGCCGTATTGACTTGTGCTGTAGCCTGGACTCGCCTTTGGATATCAGCCGGAACATGACCAAAGTGAATCAGCCGCGTGATTGAACAAACCAAACCCCAACGACGGCCACTCAATACCAACATGGCATATTTATCCAGCCTTTTTTCAGTTGGCAAAGGATGGCGAAATTGAAAAATGCGCTCGTCAGTGGCAATGAGATTTACGATCGATTGCACACCGCGCTTTTGGGTCTCTCCGCCGAGCAAAGCAGCCAGCTCAAATTCGCTCAAGCCGGGTCGAACTGCCATTGCAGCAGATGTCATGGCCTCTGCACACAACTTTCCCAGTTGCCGGAAACGCTCGGCTTCCGCAGGCATCAAATGTGTACGGAGACGGGAAATTTCTGCGCTGATTTCTTGAGCGCTGTTGAAAGGCACATCGCTTAGTAAACTTCTTCCAGACACCAAACTCTGCAGGCCCTGCATGGGCGTTTCCCAAGGCGAGATAACGAACTCCCAACCCTGATCGTTCAGATGTTCTTCTGCTTGCAAGCGCGGCGCCTCGATATTATTCGTTGCCAGATAAGTATGCTCACGCGTCACTATCAGTGTAGCTGCCCCTTCTGAGCTGGCAGTATTAACATATGAGGCAGCCCCGCAAGTCGCCCAGGCGAAACTGCTTACCCGGCGCAACAGCACAGCATCCGCGCCGTACCGATCGAGCAATTGGCGCAGAAGGTTGAGCTTGGTTTGGAATTCATAGTTTTCCTGTTGCATGGAAGGCTACTCGAGAAAATAGGGAATGGTGGATGATGCATGCGGCAGCACGCCAATGTGCTCACCCGGCGGCAAACCGGTGAGAGCAAGATCTGCAGCAGTTTGCAGATCACGCACTGGGTTGAGCAATAGTGCGTTTGCAAGCGCCTCATCCATTTCGGAAACGAACATCAGTTTAAGCTTGGATGCATCACGGGCAATCTGGTAGGCTTTGTGCGGGCCAATCCGAAAACCCTCGAGGCTGAAATGCTGCAAGACCTCTTCATAAGAATGCTTACCCTGCATCCATGCTTCATAATGCAGGCTGCCCGAACCTTCGGGACAAGCGGCGGTCAAGATCACCGTACCGCCCGGCTGCATGATCAAGGCTGCATGAGCCAATCCCTTTTGAGACTGGTAGACATTTATATCTTTTGGATGCCCGCCAGGGGATGAAATGATCAGCCGATATTTTTGGTGAACAACCACCTGGCTGGCCTGCCGCGAAAGTGCCAATCCCTGGCGAACCACTTCGAGCGGATCACCGGCCAACACATGGATAATCTGCTTTTGCTGATTGAGGATGGCGTTTAGCGCCAAGTGAACGCCAATCTTCCTTCCGATTTCTTCGATATCCTGCCGGGCTGGATTGGTTTCATAAGTGCCTAATTGCGAATCGGGATGAGTCAAAAGAGTGTGGTTGCGGTTGATGGTTTTAAGCCCTGAAAGTCCAATGGCTGCGCTCTTGACACCACCCGAAAAACCTGCAAACTGGTGTGGCTCGATGTTGCCGACCACAATCTTGAGATCAGACTGAACGTAAGCCTTGTTCGACCAAACCGGCGTTCCGCGTGAAGTTTGGCCCAGATCAATCAAAAGACTATCGTTTTCTGAATCATGCGAAACCACGCGATAGCGTTCTAGGATTTCAGATGGCAGGATCGTAGGAAATTCATCCGGGCGCATTGGCGGATGTGTGCCAACGGCAATATAGAAGGTAATTGCGGAATCAGGAATGCCGATCGCGGCTAGATGGTCCAACAACGGAGGTAAAAGCTGATGATGCGGCACCGGTCGCGTCTTGTCATTGACGGCAATCGCCACCGACCGCGCACCCCTGAAATCAACCCAGTTCACACCGCCGATTAAATTATCCAGCGCTGCCCGGACAGCCTCCAGCGGATCAGCCGCCGGAGGAGTCTGAGGCGACTGAATCAGATCAACAGTAAAGCGCTCAGGGATGTGGGCAACGAGTGATGATCGTCCGTAAGGGACATGAATATCCATGATCGACTATTTCTTATCCGCAGATTGCCAGTGAAACAGAAAAGCTCACAACCTGCGAATAATATTTGAGTCAGTTGTTCACTTAAGCACTGCGATATAACTTTGTAATTACGAACTCATCATGATGAAGCGTCTCAGCGTTCGTTAGTCGGCCATTGATGGTGTGCGCCATCATTTCCATGGTGCGATCAGCAGCGCCGTCCAAGTTGTAATCGAAGCGCAGCAGGCCCGAAAGGTCCACGTCAACGTGCTCGGACATGGTTTCGACCGTGAGCGGATTGGCAGAAAGTTTAATTACCGGCTCGATCTTGTTGCCGACAATATTGCCCTGCCCGGTCGTAAACAGATGCAGCACAGCGCCCGCCGCGCAGCACAGCGTTACCATCTCAGCAGCAGCGCTGGACGAATCCATGAAGTGCAAACCCTTCTTCTTCGGTTCCTCGGCAGGTTTCAGGAAACCGGTGACAGTGCAACGGCCCATCTTCTCGACGTTGCCAAGCGCCTTTTCCTCAATGGTGGATAACCCGCCGCGGATATTGCCTTCCGTAGGCTGTGTGCCAAGCAAGCTGACGCCCTGCGATTCGACCAGTTCTTGGTAGTTATCAAAGGCCGCTTTGAATTCTGCAGCCACTTCCTTTGTAGCGCAATTTTGCATGATTTTATCTTCGGCGCCGGTTACTTCAGTGGTCTCGCCAAAAATCAGGGTGTTACCTTTCTTCTCCAATCGCTCGAAAACACGTCCTACCGTGGGATTGGATGCCAGACCGCTGGTGGTGTCCGATTCACCACATTTGGTTGAAACCATGATTTCTTCCCATTTCACTGGTACACGCGGCAATTCAGTTGCATACTGGACAAATTCCTTGGCTTTACGGGAAGCCATTTCGATGGTCTTCAGGTCGCCATAGCGCTCGATGCTGAATCCAGCAACGGGCTTACCAGTTTCGGCAATGCCTTTGACGATGTAATCCGTCCATTTCGGCTCGATGCCGATCACAATGGCCGCGGCCACATTCGGATTGCGGCCCGTGCCGATCAATGTGCTGAAGGTCAGATCTAGGTCTTCACCAAATTGCAAGCGTCCGTAAGGATGCGGCAAAGCTGTGGTTCCGCGAATCAGGTTGGCAACGCCCTCCACAGCTGCATTGGAAATATCATCAACTGAAATAATCAACGCATGGTTGCGGATGGCCACGCGCCCGTTCTCACGCCGATAACCAGTCAAGGGAATATTTTCATAAGTGGTCATGGGAACTCCTATCTCTCGAGAACATCAGATTTGCTGGCAGCCCAGCGCAAACTCTTGATATTGTGAACATGTACATGCTCACCAGTGCGGATGGCTGCGATGGCGTATCCAATCTCGCACCCATATTCGATGATGGGTTTGTTGGCAGGCAGATCCGTCATGGCGACCTTGTGTCCAAGCGGCACATCATTGACCAGCTTGATCTGTTTTACATCCTTGCCTTCCAGCGTTGCCACACCGATCTCTTCGCCGACTTTCAAATCCATGACAGCCACGCCGACATCGTCAGTGGCTTCGTGCAATAAGATACCTTTTTTCATGCTTTCATCTCCTTCTTATTCATATTTGGTCTTATCCCAGAACTGGGTAAACTTTTGAATACCTTCTTCAGTATAGGGATGATGGAAACCTTCCTGATACACCGACAGCCCGGCTGTGACAATATCCGCGCCCATGACCGCCGCATCAATCACCTGACGTGCATTGCGTACAGCCGCTACAATGATTTGGGAGTCAAAGTCATAGTTATCCCGAATCGTGACGATATCATCAATAAAGCCTCCTATTTCTTCACCATTCGATTCCTTCCAACCGATAAACGGTGAAACATAATAAGCGCCGGAACGCATGGCTTGCAAAGCCTGCATTGCGGAAAATATCAACGTGCAATTCACGCGGATATTTTTCTTCGCCAACGTTTCCATCACCTTGAAAGCCGGTTCCACGCATTGAAGCTTGATCACGAAGTTTGGCGACATCGCCGCCAGCTTTTCTGCTTCAGGCAACATCTCCTCGTAAGTCATAAAGTGTGGATTGACCTCCACGGAAACGGTCTTTTGAGTGCCTTCCACAAGTTTGGCAATCTCGCGGATGACCGTTAGGAAGGGCTTGCCCGAAGCCTGGACATGGCGTGGGTTGGTAGTAACGCCATCAATATTGAATGCATCCAAGGCATACTTGATCTCATCTACATGTGCACTATCAAGGAAAAACTGCATACGACACTCCTATCTTTTAATTTGAATTTTTACACCCTTGGGAAGATTTTCAATCTTTCCATCCGGTGAAATACGCAACGGCGACCCCGGCAGTTGCATCCCATAACAGGGCAAGCCGAACATCCAGATTTGTTCAAGGTCTAGATCGGGACTGAGTTCGCCAGTGTGTTGGACGGCCGGCCCAAGTGGCAGAATGGTTCCCTCTCGCCCAAAGACTGGAATGTGTTCAAGAGGCGCCTTATGCTCAAAAACGCCTGGTCCTTCCAGCCATATCTGGTTCCAGATGTCATACCACCTGCCCACTGGAAGGTAAAAGCGCACCTGTCCGCCGGGAACGATTACTGGAACAACGAGAAGAGATCCGCCCAGCATGTATTGTTGCTCGAAGTTCCAAGCCAGAGAATCTTCCGGGAACGCCAGCGCCATGGAACGCATCACCGGCATCCCGTTCTGGCTTGCCTCGAGCGCACATACCTGCAGATAGGGAATCAGTTGATAGCGCCAGCCCAGCCACTTGCGCACGATCTCTTCAGCCTGTGCGCCGTAGAACCATGGTTCACGCGGACTTGTGCCATGGAACCGCGTATGCGAAGCCATGATTCCAGCCTGTGCCCAACGAATATAGAGTTCAGGGTCTGGCATCCCCTCGCCCAATAAACCGCCGTTTGCCTGCGCACCATAAAAGCCGCCAATATCATGGGCATAGAACGCCCCGCCGCTCATGCCCCAGGAAAGCCCGCCGCGAATACTGGCTGCCAATCCTTCCCAATCTCCCTGCGGATCGCCGCCCCACTGAACAGGATAACGCTGCCCGCCTGTCCAGCTGGATCGTCCCCAAACGATGCCTTCTTTGTCGCCGTACATCTGTGAGGCTTCAAAGGCACAACGGTTATAGAGTAAAGCGTAAGCGTTGTGGAGACGCTTCCCCGTTTCGCCGTTGTGCCCCACCACATCGTCAGGGACCGCTTCGCCATAATCTGTTTTCATTACAGAGACACCCATCTCAAATAGATCGCGATGCATATCACGGAACCAGGCATAGGCATCCGGGTTGGTGAAATCCAGCAAACCCGAAGGCTGCAATTGTGGTACCAAACGATCATTGGGTGGCGGGAGCCAGCGGTGAACATAGGTGTCACCTTCCAGCGTCTGAAGAAAATATTTTTTGGCCGACAACTCTTCAAATCGAGGGTTGAGGTCGGAGAGATAAGGATATTCCCACAGGCATAGCCGGTAATCCATGTTGCGTAGGCTCTGCACAAAAGCAGCCGGGTCGGGATAGCGATCAGCGTCCCATGAAAAGTCGAAGCGTGTCTCCGGTTTATGCCAGGCACGGCCATCCAGCGTCAGCACATCACAAGGGATACGGCGTTCACGCAGTTTCTGTGCAACATCTAAAATCTCATCGGCGGTTTGGTAAAAGGCACGTGACATCCAGCAGCCAAAACTCCAGCGCGGCGGTAGTGGAGCACGCCCAGTCAAGGAAGTATATTGCGAGAGTATTTCTGCCGGAGAATCGGCAAAGAACAGAAGGATGTCCAGCGTGGGATCATCAAGCTTGATCACATAACTTCGGTGTGACCAGGGAGAATACCCAACACCGTGTGTGACTTTGCTTGTGGTGTGAACAAACACGCCCCAGCCGCGTGGGCTCCAAGCAAACGGTACATTTTTATATGAGATTTCCGCGTTCACGCCTGTAGCATCTCGATTCCAACTCTCGATCAATTGGCCGGACTTATCCAGCCGGCCGAATTTCTCACCCAAACCAAAGACTTTTTCGCCGCTTGTCAACGCAAGTGAAAGAAGCCATTGCTCAGAGTTGGATGCAAATGGGAAAAGGCGCAGGTCGCCGCGGATCGTACGATCAGTGGCGGACTCAAGCACGAGTTTCTCGTTTCGATACACCACCAGACGGAGTGGGTTCGGCAAGAGAACAAGTTCCAGATCACCGGATTTTATATGAGTCTCGTTTCCGATATCCACCTGAAGCGAATTGGTGTCCGGTTCTTTGAGTCCAGGCAGCAGGCCATAATCGTACACGGGCACTCGTTCAATCCGCATCCTGAACAGATTCTTTTTTGGCGCACTGATATCTAACAGTCCCGCCTGAGTCTTGAAACAAGCAACACCATCTTCAAGGCCAATGAATTCCAACTGCTCAAGACGGTCGAAACCAGCTTGCAGTTTGTTCACTTCTTGATCGAATAACATAGTACTTTACAGCTTTTCAGAGACGCCTATTTCATGCCGGTTGTCGCAATACCCGATGTGATGCTTCGCTGCAGAAAGGCAAATATCAATGATACTGGGATCAGGGTAAGGACAGTCATGGCAAGGATCAAATTCCATTGAACGTTCAATTCGCCCTGGAAGGATGCCAACCCCACCTGCAAGGTGAAGAGATTATTATGGGTCAACACAACCAGCGGCCATAGGAAATCGTTCCAACGCCACATCACAGAGAATATGGCCAGAACAGCAAGCGCCGGCATCGAAAGCGGGATAATGATTTGAGCAAAAATACGCCACTCGCTGGCACCATCAATTCGTGCTGCATCCAGCAGTTCATCTGGCAGAGTAAGCATATACTGGCGCAGAAGAAACATTCCTGTTGGAGTTGCAATTGTAGGAATAATCACGCCTGTCAGCGTATTGTTCCAATGCAACATGGTAATGATCAGAAATTCCGGCACCAGGATGACGGTGGTAGGGACCATCAATGTCGCGATCATGGTAAGGAAAATTGTCGTGCTGCCTCTGAATTTGTATTTACTCAAAGCAAAGGCGGCCATACTGTTCACAATCAAGGTAAGGATGGTTGCCACGGTAGTAACGATAATGCTGTTTCTCAAGTACACTCCAAAGTTAAAACTCGTTATGCCCTGCTCATAATTATCCAGACTAAAAACGATGTGTTCGACTTTCGTAATATCCTTGATGTTGACTCTGTACTTCTGGGAGGGGTTTTGAGGGTCCACCATGTTCGATTGGAGACCGATCCGGTTAACCTCGGCCAATTCAACCGTCTTACCATTGAGATTTACTTTGAACAACGGCAATGGCTTGTCATAGCCGGCCACCTGAACAGTATCCTGTTGATACGGGAAGAGGCGCGGTGGGAATGTATTAATCTCCCCTAGTGATTTAAAGGAGGAAAATACCAGCCATAAAACGGGTCCAAACATGATGATTATGCCAAACCCAAGATATAGGTAGGTGAGAATATCACTAATATCTAGCCTGTTTCGACCGTGCGTGCGCGTGAAAAAGCCAATTATCTTGCTCACATTACACCTCGTTTCTGCGCAGGAATAACTGGATCATCGTCATGACCACCAGCACCACAGCCATTAAAATGGAAGCCGTTGATGCAAGTCCCATCAGTTTAATGGGACTAGAAAAGCCATTCATGTAAATGTACTGCACAAGATACAGGGTCGCTGAACCTGGGCCACCGCCAGTAAAGGCGTATACGATATCGAAGACCTGGACCGCACGGATTATCGAAAGCACGGTCACAACCAACATTGTTGGCATCAATAATGGCAAGATGATCTTCCTGAATAGATTGATGTTATTTGCTCCATCAATCCTGGCTGCCTCGTACAACTCAAGCGGTATGGATTGCAATCCTGCCAAAAGTATCAGTGTATAAAAGCCCATATTCGACCAGGTACTGATCATCACCATCCAAAACCGGGCCCAATCCGGATTGGTCATGAAGGGCTGAGAGGGTATACCCAAGCTTGTTAGAATTCCATTCAACAAGCCGCTATCCTGCAAAATCCATTTCCAGATCAGAGCCACAACAATGGGAGAAAGTAAAACTGGATAAAAATAGACACTGCGAAAAAAGCCTCGCGCTTTTATTTTCCTGTTCAAGACCAATGCTGTTAGTAGTGAAATTCCCACCATTAAGACAACTTGGAAAACCACGAATTCAGACGTATTCCAAACCGCACGCCAGAACAAATCAACCACACATGTGTTCGGATCCAAAATGCTTCCACAATTAAAGATCTCTTGAAAGTTTTGCATGCCGATCCAAGGCCGTTCGTTCAGGAAAAGATTGGGATCCTTTGTGAAGGCGTATCCAAAATTGAGCAGCATCGGCAGAAGGCTAAACAAGCCAAATACCAGGAGATTTGGCAGCACGAATAAATAAGGCATTCTGCGCTGTCCAAGCAGTTTTTGCAGTGGGTTGAACAGGACACGATCCAAAACCTGAATGACCAAGTCATAGAGCGTGACAAAAAGCCAGTTAATTCCATCCCCCAAGATTTGAAAGACACTTTTCTGCACCGCTTTTTGGATCATCTTGTTCCTTTTTCTTTAGCCGAAGAGATGCTGCGACAAATAATCATTCTTTTTCAAAATAAATGGAAGAACAATGCTGATGTGTTTCGAATTTCATCAAGGGAGAAGCTGCCCAATCGCGGGACTGGGCAGCTTCTCTAGAATTTGCGCTACTGTTTCTGCGCAATCGCAGTATCTATATCGGACTGAAGCTTGGTGACCATATCATCCAAGGTCAACTCTCCAGTGAGATATTGAGAAATTCTGGTTACCGAATTCTGGTAATAGGCAAACGCGTTCGGATTGGGGTTAAGTGCCCAGCCTTGATCCGAAATATTCTGGACTCCCGCAGTGAACGCGTTCAAAGCTGCCTTCACGTTCGGATCGGTAGTGTTGTATTGAACGCCAGCTTTTGCAACAGCCGTTTCAGCTGGCAAGGCAAGTGTATTGGCGCTGAAGTAGCTATAATTTTCAGGCTGCATGAGGAACTCCATGAATTTGGCAACCTCAGCAGGATGCTTAGTGCTCTTGAACGCCACTACGGCGGAACCGCCAGCAATCCCAACGCTGCCGCCAGCACCGGTCGGAGCCGGTACAACCTGCCAATCAAAATTGGTGCCAACTGTTTTGGCGACATTGCCTACCTGCCAGCTTCCGGCCAGACAAAAGACCATGGTGCCGCTCATGAAGTCGTTAATGCAGCTGTTGCCACTCTTGGTCCAGATTTGATTGTCGGTGAGGCCTTGATCCTGCCAGCTCTTGAGCATCGTAACTGCCTGGCGGAATCCCTGGCTATCAATGGTGAATTTTCCATCTGGGGTCAGCAATGTGCCGCCGTCACTGATGATGACGCTCGCCAAGCGGTGTCCGGTCGCGTCCATGCCGATAGCGTACTTCACACCTGTAGCCTTTGCCACCTTTGCAGCCGCGTCCGTCCAATCCTGCCACGTTGCATTGGCACCAGGCAAAGGAACGTTCGCTTGTTGGAAGAGAGTTGTGTTCACGAAAGGACCCGTAACAGTCAACGTGTCCGGGAAGCCGTACAGGCCTGTTGTGTCCCCAGGTGCACGCATGGCAGCAAGGACCGGGGCAGCAAAGTTATTGGTCATGAAGGTTGGATCACTCAGATAGGTAGTCAGATCCAACAGGTATCCCTGGAAGGCACCGAAATTTGTGATTCGAGCTATATCGGGAGCTTGACCAGCTTGAACTTGAGCGGGCAGCTGGTTGGTAATATTGGCATAAGGAACCACATCCAATTCAACCACGATTCCCGGATTGGCCAGTTCGAACTTGGTAATCAATGGAGCCATGACGGATGCTTCCGCGGCATCCTGGTAATACATGAAGTGCAATACTACCGGTGCTGAAGTGGCCGTGGCGGCCGGCGCTGCGGTTGCAGCAGGGGCAGCGGTCGTGGGAACCATCGTGGCAGAAACCGCAGTTGGCGTGGCAGCAGGAGCGCAACCTGCCAAAGCAATTGTGACAATTAACAGCACAGCAACAAGGTATTTCATTTTCTTTACTCCTTTTTAAACGGTTTGGTAGTGATCGAATTAGTTATGAGTATGGTTAAGGTTACCGCTGCACCTCCTCGGATAGATTTAATATAGGCATTTGAGCAAGTTTCGCAAATGCGGTTAGACTGTCCACATAGTTGCCGTAGACAATGGATATGTGATGTTCCAATCCTTCACGCATCAGAATATCCAGGAAACGTTTTGCGGGGATTTCGAGTTTCAAAGTGCCTGAGGTGCCACTGAACGGTTTGGGAGCGGCCAAAATCTCGCCTCTACCCAGCACAAGGCGCAGTTCACCGGTCGCTTGGCTGATTCGCGCAAATGTAATTTTTCCTGGCTTAAGGGCAAAATCCATGGTTAGCGGTACGCCTCGGTTGGAATGGACACCGCCTAAAATCGGCGCCTTGGGTTCGGCCATTGACATCGGTGCCAATCCGCAATGCCAAAGCGCAACCGTATCCGCTTTAGCATCCACGCCCACCATATCCGTTCCAAAGGCCGGACTATTCGCCAGCAATTGCAGCATCAGTTGAGTTACTGTCCCATTGATATCAGCTTCGCAACTGCAGGGGATTGGTTTCTTTCCCTCAAAGCCATCGCTCAAGAGGGACATTGCGCCGCATGCTGCACAGCCCAATTCTGTGAAGAATTCCGGCCAGCAACGTACCGCAAGCCCATCCAGTTTCTGATCGTGAGAGATGCTGTTCAAGGCCGAGTAAACACCCAAGGTTCCATTCAGGGATTTTTGGTCCAGGCTATCCAAGTTTTCCAGCCGGGTGCCCAGCTGCGTACGAATGTCTTTGATGCGTTCCTGGCCTGTGTTGCGCGCCTGCTCGAATACCGTTCCCAGTTCAATTTTCTCTATCCCGATGCCAAAATGCTGCTCCAATGCGGGTGCATCGAGCCGACAGGTATCCAAACCAGCGGGATGTTCTCCCACCACTCCCAAGTGGACAGATTGCAGTTGTCTCCGCAGCCAGCTTGCTTCAGCTAATGTACGGATACTCTGGATGGTATCTTCATCATCAGGGGCAGCATAGGCAAATTCATATTTTTTTCCGCGCAGGGTCAGTGCATGGGCTGCGAGGTTGATCCCACACATAGAATTCAAGCGCAATCGGCCACCCGTCCAAGGTTCGGGAATCGCCCACAAGAAAATTGGCGAGGTGGCATTTTCTGTCAGAGTCGCCACCATGGTGCTATCGGCAAACGTGGCTTGGAAGATCAACACGAGGTCTACGGGCCGTGAAGCTATTTCCTGGGCGGCCTTCTCGGCTGCCTGCAAATCAGTGATCGCACGTTCAGGACCGTTCAATTTTAGACCGGCATCAAGCAGCGCTTTACGCGCCTTGCCGATCATCTGCTCAGCCAATGGGACATCAAATGTAGTGCGGACAAGAGGGAGAAATGCGATTTGAAGGGTATTCTTGTTTGTCATAATTGAATGGGTTTTTCCTGTTGATAAAAGAAATACATCAGCGCCAGAGCAGCAGCACCCAAAACACCTGCCTTCCAGCCAAAGCCGGTGGATGCAATCCGCACTCGCTCGCCCATGCGGCCAAAGGCCATCTCGCGGGTTACACGCCTGACTGTTTCCAGAAAAAAGTCCTCGCCGCTGGAAAAGATTCCACCAAGCAGGATCATCTCAGGATTGAAAAGGTTCACCAACCCCGCCAGCGCCACGCCCAGGTAATACGCGCGTTCCTCGAGCATTTGACGCACTTCTTCATCTCCCTGCCGGCCCGCTGTAAAGACTCTCTCGATCGGGACCAAATCCTGGCGCTCGCGCATAACTTGGGCGAGAACTCCTTCCGGGTGCCGTTTGGCAATTACATCGGCGATGCGCAGGATTGCCGGTTCGGCGACCAAGGTCTCCAAGCAACCGCTATTTCCACATCGGCACAATTCGCCACCTTCCAACAACATCACAGTGTGGCCAATCTCGCCTGCACCTGAAACGCTTCCACGGAAAGGCTGACCGCGTGAAATCAGGCCAGCTCCAACGCCCACCCGGCCATAGACAAATGCAAGCGAATCTACCCCATGCCCGGATCCAAAATAAGCCTCACCTACAGCCATGGCACGCACATTGTTATCAACGAATACTGGCAAGTGAAGTTGGTCCTGAAGAAACTCCCGCAATGGTGCATCATGCCAGTTCAGATTGGGTGCAAGCAGATTGATTCCCGTCGCCACTTCAACTAGGCCGGATGCGCCGATCCCAATACCCAGCACCTTACTCCGCTCCACGCCGCTTTCCGTTAACAAGGTTTCTATTGATAATGCAATCTGCCCCATCACTTGTTCACTGGGAGAATTGATATCGAACTTTTCCATGCTGTTGGCCAGCATTTCATCCAGGAGGTTTGTAACCGCCACCCGAAACATGCCGATACCGATATGTACTCCCACCACATAGCGCGCATTTGGCTGCAAGTTGATACTCGTACGCGGCCGACCCACTGACCGCTGTTGCTCGACTTTCTCATCGTTACTGTCGAGTTCCGAAACGATGCCTTGCTCAAGCATTTCGGATATCAAGTTGGTGATTGTTGTATTGGACAGGTTAGTCTTCTGGGCCAGTTGCACACGTGACAGGTTTGGCTCATACAACAAATTCTGCCGGATAACCTGCAAATTATGCAACTTTACAAGATTTATATTACTGCCTTGTAAGGTCTGTTTTGCCATTTTTGGGTACCTATTACTAAGAAAATATGAGTATATTTATTTTTTTAACTTGAAAAAATAAATATTTGCTATTATATATAGCTTTTACATTTTGTCAACCTTTTGGTACAGCCACGATCCCATGATGAATCACCTTTCGTCCCCACCGTTTCGCTACTTTTCGCAGGATTTTGCCTTCTTCAATCCGTTTCCCACTAGGAGCTTGTCGGAGAGAAACTGTCGGAGAGAATTTCCATCGCAAAACAGGCCAAAAATTGCTAAAAAGCCATCGAAAACCATATGATTCATGCATTCTCATTAGCCAAAACTGGCGTTTTGCACCCCAAAATCTTTCTCTCCGACAGCCTGCTAGCCACATGGAAGCGATCTGCAACTATTCGAGCGGTTGGGATTTCTTCCCGAACAGCCTCGATGTATGCTTCCCACAAATCACAACATACCGCCTGATAGACTGGCTTGCAAACAGGCTCAAAGAGCGCGGTGATTTGGCTGGTTCACTCACGTTGGAAGAGCGATTATTTTGGAAACATCCAAACATCGAGAAACACAAAACGCTTCGCAAGTT
>JBJKOR010000461.1:0-2914 GCA_046707185.1 Anaerolineales bacterium
GAAAAGGTGGGTCTTGACCAATACAAACGCTGGTTCAGTTCGTAAAGCCTAGTTGAAGCGGATGATGAATTTCGAGGGAACGCGCCCCGGGTGATCCGGGGCGCGTTCCCTTATTGAAATGGAACCTTATGCAGCCTGCCAGTGCGGCTTCCGGCCCGTGAGCTGCACTCGGTAAGGACTTTCAATATGAGCGAAAAAGACGCGGGCGCCACTCTGGGCCGCGTGCTGAATGAGGGCAGCTTTGCTGGCTTGCATCGTATCCGGCGCAGCCCATTGCACATTCCGATCCGGCTCTGCAAATTCGAGTGGATGATGATACAGGTCGCCGACAAAATAGGCTTCAGTTCCGCCAACATGCAGGTGCAGGATTTGGTGACCCGGCGACTCGCCCGGAGCCGGTAAAATGGTCAGCCCCTCACCCAACTCAAAGGAACCATCCAATAAGGTCAGTAAGCCATGTGAATGAACGACCTTGAGCGTGTTATTTTCCAGTTCTTCGAATTGCTCCGGCTGCCAATCGCCTTTTCCCAAATAATGTCGAGCCTGCGGAAACGTTGGCACATAGTGGTTATCGACCAAACGGGTGAGTCCGTTGATGTGATCCCAATGGGCGTGGGTGATGACCACATCACGGATGCCCGCCGCATCGATCTCTGCCGCCGCCAATAGTTCCAGCAATGAGCGTCCCTTGAAACCGGGAATTGCCATCTCGGCCGCGTCGCCGGGAAACTCGTAGGCTGGGGCATCGACCAGCACCGAGTGCGCGCCGACTGCGATGTGATAACACAGGATCGGCGCTTCTTCCACTTTTCGACTCATGGGGTGATCGCTCGGCAAGCCATACCATTCCGACACATCGGCGCGCAGATAACCAATATTGAGAGGGGTGATTTTTGGAGCGGACATAGGTTGTTGTCTCTTAGTTATTCAGTTCCATACAGCGATAACAATTGATGTTATGCCTTTAAGGGAAGCCTACAAGCAAGATAAGGATTCTGTTTTTCATCATCGCTCATAATGGCCTCTTTTATTGAAGTGTTGAATTGAGCTTTATTCTACGCATCGAGTTATATCTTTCTAGCCTTGCGATGTTTTGGCCTATGAGATCTGTAAGCCTTCACTTCGAAGTCAGGGTCATCCCCGGCCACAAGTTCAGCAACAACTGGAATAACTCTTTCTGTGAGCACCCCTCTTTCCAAAGTTCCCATGGCGAATAGGTTCTTTGGCAATTTTTTCACCTTGAAAACACTCCTTACAGGCTCCATTATCGCCTCAATGGCCTCATCAGTCATTCCAGCCTCTAAGGCCTCGCTACGAAAATTTACCGCGTTTCTTGCAATTTCAATACTATAATTTACATTTTCAAGTTCACGCCTTCGATTTTCCTCCTTGTATTTCCTTTTATCTTCAGACCAATATTGTAATTTCTCTATGAGCACCTTCAAAATATCCGCAATCCCAAAATCAACTTTGGCTTGGAGTTCTCCCGGTGAGCCAAATTTTATGGACATTAATATAGGTCGTGCTATATTAATCTTCGTATCAAGGACTTCGTCTATTGAACGAATTAGCGCATCAGTTGCCTCTAGTAGTTCATTAGTTTTATCTATAACTCGATAGACATGTGCCCAATCCAATATGCCATCTTGCTCGCGAGATATTTGAAGTACGCCTGTTAGTCTTGTAGTGTTTACATTCTCTTCTGTAAATCTATATTTAGCAATAAACTCAAAGGCTCTGGTTCCAAAATTCGTTTCGTTTTTCTCTGCGTTGTAGTTCCTCCAGACAAGAATTGCCGGAATATCGTCATACCCTTCAATCCTTATCCAAATATTTGAGCCGCGAGCCACAGGGAATTTGCCACGAATAAGAATCCCAAATCCCACCAATGATCTATCAACAATTGTTGCATCTATCCAATTTTCGCTATCACGAGAGATTTTAGCTGGCGTTTGTTCCTTATTACGTTGATATCTCCTCCTATCAGCAGCCATTTGTATTTTTCCAAGAGTTTGAAAAACATCAAACTGGTTGATCGGAATGTAACTGCGAAACCCATGAGCCAACAACTTTCGATAGTGATTGTAAGTCCTAGATTTTATTGGCTTACGACCATGAAAAGAGAGATAGCGATTGATGCCTTCAATATCAGGCTCACCGCGTTCTTGCAGATAGTATTCGTAGCCTTTCAATGCGTCAACAAATTCTGCAGACATATTTCACTCCCTGTGCGGATTACGCACAAATTTTCTTGCTACAAAAGGGCAACTATCTCAATCGTTTCCCTGTTTTTCCGACTCTCCATTGTCTGCCCCGTCTCTTTGCTAGTCTAGCATAATTTCTGTTTTTTTCATATCCAATAAAATGTCGTTTAGCTTCTAATGCAGCAATAGCGGTTTGGCCACTACCCATGAAAGGATCTAAAACGATTTCTCCAGAGTAAGTATATAACTGAATCAACCGTTTCGGAAGTTCAATCGGAAATGGCGCTGGGTGGCCAATACTCTTTGCAGACACTGCCGGGAACTTCCACACAGATTTTGTAAGAGCCAGAAAGTCCTTTTTGGAAATTGTGCTCTTACGTTCATCCATTTTCTCGCGACGAAAGCTCCCTTTCGAGAAGACCAAAATATATTCATGCGTATCGCGCAGGGTCGGGTTCGAGGCCGATTGCCACGAGCCCCAGGCTGTGGAGACACTCGCCGAAGCACCTTTATCCCAGATGATCTCGCCGCGCATCAGAAAGCCGACTTCGGTCATGTCGCGGATGATGAAGGCGTGCAGCGGAATATATGGCTTGCGCCCGAGGTTGGCAACGTTGATGCAGGCGCGTCCGCCGGGGACGAGCACGCGATACGTTTCAGTCCAAACCCGTTTCAGGAAAGATAGATACTCTTCGAGCGTCAAATCGTCA
>JBJKOR010000462.1:0-2700 GCA_046707185.1 Anaerolineales bacterium
GCAAGCCGTCGCGGCGCATGGGCGAAGATCAGCGCAATTGGGGCGGATGGATCAAGCCTCCTTATTTTGACCGCCTCGAAAAGGAACATACCGCCACGCGCGAACGCGCCTGTCTTTATGATTTGACGCCTTTCAGCAAACTCGAAGTGACCGGACCCGGCGCATTGCCTGTGTTGAATCGCGTTGCTGACAGTGAAATGGATAAACCCATCGGCTCAGCAACATATTGCCAGTTCTGCAACACGAACGGTGGAGTCGAAGCGGATCTCACTGTGACGCGTCTCGGGGAGGATCGCTTCTGGGTTATCACTGGCGGTGCTTTCATCGGCAACGATCGCGCATGGATTGAAATGCACACGGATGAAAAGGACGGCGACGTCAAGGTTCGCGACATCAGCGAAGAATGGGCTTGTTTGCCGTTATGGGGGCCGAAGGCACGCGAGGTGCTGCGCAAGATCACAAAAGATGATATCTCGAATGAAGCACATCCATATTTGATGACAAAGCAAATCGACATCAACGGTGCGAAGGTTTATGCCCAGCGCGTCAGTTACGCGGGCGAGCTTGGCTGGGAACTTTATGTCCCTTACAATCGCGCCACCATGTTGTGGGACATGTTGCTCGAAGCAGGCAAGGAATTCGACATCGAAGTCGGCGGCTATAAAGCCTTGGATGCGCTGCGCCTCGAAAAGGGTTATCGCTATTACACCGCCGATGTCACACAGCTCGAAACGCCATACGAAGGCGGACTCGGCTTTTGCGTCGATCTCAACAAAAAGGATTTTATCGGCAAGGCCGCGCTTGCCAAGCAAAAGGCGGAAGGCGTCAAACGCAAACTCCGCACGCTGGTCGTCGACGGCGATGAGTTCACTCAAATTTACGGCGGCGAAGCGGTTTATCACGAAGGAAAAGTTCTAAGCCGGATCCGAAGCGGCGGATGGGGATACACGGTCAAGAAGAATATTCTGTACGCGTATCTCCCCACCGAACTTGCCAAAGTCGGCAACCGCTTCGAGTTGGAACTGATCGAGGGTCGCCGTTATGCAGAAGTAACACCCACCGTTTTGTTTGACCCGAAAGGCGCCCGCCTGCGTGCATAAACAGGATAAGACCCTAAGGGTTTAGTAAATCCTTAGGGTCTCTATAGTGAATAGTGATTGGAGAAGAGAAATTGAATGACATAAACCATCCTCCCGCTTACGTTGGCTTTGGAATGCTCACGCCGGTCGCGATCATGGTGGTGAATCAATTACCGGAACATAATACCGGCGCCATCGTCAAGGATGTCAACGAATTCATCTTCGATGACGCCGCCATCGTGGCCTGTCTCCTGCGCCAATGGAATGTGCCGACTGCGATGATCGGCACGGCGGTCGGCGATGATGTACGCGGGCATAATCTTGCAGATCAATTGAAAGAGTGGGGAGTGCAAAGCCAGGTGCGTTTCTCCAAAGAATTCAAGACTCCGCTCGAAGTGGATGTATCCGATGAAACGGGCGCGCGCACTTATTTTTGGCAACGACCCGTAGAAGTATTGAACACGCTCGATACTGCCGATCTTTCCTGTTTGGAACGGGCGCGTTTATTATATGTAGATTGGTATGATGGTGATCATATTGTGCGTGCCATGGATCGTGCTATCGAATTGGGGGTGCCGGTGTTCTTAAATTTGGAACATGGGCACACTGATCCGGACATTCTCAAGCGATATGCGGGACGCGCAGTATTTTGCCAGGCAGTTACGGATGCAGCACAACGCGGTGATGAATCGCCGATCGATGTGGCAGAAAAATTGATCAATGCGGGCGTAAGGACTGCATTGATTACCATGGCTGAAGAAGGATGTCTTGCCGTTCAAGATGATCGAGTGATTCGCGTTTTTGCACCAACCGTTCACGCCGTGGATGGATGCGGAGCCGGAGCGACCTTCTCGTCCGGCTTCCTCTATGGATATTTGAATGGATGGAACTTTGAACAGTCTGTGCGATTTGGAACCGCAGCGGCCTCCCTTAAGGTCACACGAGCTGGTCTGCAAATGTTTCCCATCGAAGAGATCGAATCGCTGGCTTCGAAACTCGATGTCGAACATTCAGCCATTCAGCAATAAGATATAGATAAAAAGGAAACCACTCGTGATCAATTATGCTTCCCTTCTCACTCAAGAACAAGTCGAGCGCGTCCACGATGCATCGCTGGAGATTCTCGAAACCGTCGGCCTGCTGGTGCGGAATGACAAGGCACGTTCCGTTTTCAGCAAGCATGGCTGCAGCGTGGATTCGGAGACGCTGATCGTCAAATTCCCGCGCACGGTGGTGGAAAAATACCGCGGCATGCTTCAACCGACCTTCACCTTCGGCGGCCGCGACCCGCAGTTCGACCGCACCATTCCACAGGATGGGCCGGTCATCATCACGGGTAGTTCCGCTCCGGATATCCTTGATCCGGTCACGGGTCAGGAACGGCGCGCCCGTTCGGACGACATTGCGCGCATCGCGCATCTCGTCAATGAGCTTCCAGCAATCGATATCTTCTCCGTTTCCACCTTGGCCGACGACGCGCCCGAAGGTCAATTCACGCTGGCGCGTTTGTATCCGGCGCTGAAGTATTGTCTCAAGCCCGTTCGCAGCACGACCAAGGATATGGAAGACATCCACGCCATCATGAAGCTGCTCTACGCAATTGCCGGAAGCGAGGAGGCTT
>JBJKOR010000463.1:0-1340 GCA_046707185.1 Anaerolineales bacterium
CGATGAAATCTATTACCCGCGTGTGGATGAAGCTTGCACGCGTGATGTGGGTTTGGTCGTAACGGATGGCGTTGATTTCTTTTCGGAAGAGAAGCGCCAAACCGACCAAAAAGTCGAGGCGATGGCAGAAGGCGTTCCGGCTTATCGTCTCACGAACACTTGCCTGCAAGGCCGCTATCGAATTCAAAAGGAAGTTTTGTCTGATACTCATCGTGACAGCGTGCTTCAGCGCACACAATTCACGGCGCTGAAAGGCGACTTGAGCGATTATCATCTTTACGTTTTGCTTGCGCCGCATTTATCGAACGCGGGCGCAAACAACACGGCTTGGGTGGGCGATTACAAAGGTGTGCCGATGCTGTTCGCCGAGCGCGATGGATCGGCTTTGGCGTTGGCTTGTTCTGTCCCGTGGCTGAAACGTTCCGTGGGTTTTGTTGGCACATCGGATGGCTGGCAGGATTTGAACCAGCACAAACAGATGGAATGGAATTATGTGCGCGCTGAGAACGGCAATGTTGCATTGACTGGCGAAATCGATCTCTCCATAGCAAAGGGCAGCTTTACGCTTGCACTCGGATTTGGCATGAACTCTTTTGAAGCAGGCCAACGCGCCCTGTCCAGCTTGATGGATGGGTTCGACGCGGCTCAATCGGTCTATGTCAGTGAGTGGCAGAACTGGCTGTCGAAATTGGCGCCGCTTGAGTCATCGGGGAAGAATTTGTTCAAAGTCAGCGCGGCGGTTTTACGCACGCATGAGTCGAAACGTTTCCCCGGTGGATTGATCGCCAGTTTGTCCATCCCGTGGGGATTCTCGAAAGGCGATGATGATCTGGGCGGTTATCATCTGGCTTGGCCGCGCGACCAAGTCGAATCAGCGGGCGGGCTTTTGGCGGCTGGCGCGCACGGCGATGCACGGCGTGTGCTTTATTATCTGCAATCCACGCAGGAGGCCGATGGTCACTGGCCGCAAAATATGTGGCTCGATGGCAATCCGTATTGGGGCGGAATCCAAATGGACGAAACGGCCTTCCCAATTTTGCTGGTGGATTTGGCATATCGCGAGAAAGCGCTCGCCAAGAACGATCTGACTCGTCTGTGGCCGATGGTACGCCGCGCCGCAAGTTTTCTGGTTTGCAATGGCCCGGTCACGCCGCAGGATCGCTGGGAGGAAGACCCCGGTTATTCGCCGTTCACATTGTCGGCTGAGATTGCGGCGCTGTTGGTCGCGGCTGATATGGCCGATTTGCAGAACGAAACGCAGATGGCCGAATATTTGCGGGAGATTGCTGATGCCTGGAACGCCAGCATCGAACGCTGGATTTATGTAACCGGAACGGATT
>JBJKOR010000464.1:0-12535 GCA_046707185.1 Anaerolineales bacterium
TCATTTCCGATACGCTGGAAAGTTTTTCGCAACTGGCGAAAAGTCAAAACGTGAAGATCAGCGGGCAGGCCGATGCGGATATCGACCCGGTTCGCATGGATACCATGCGCATCGGGCGCGTGCTCAATAATTTGATAAGCAATGCCTTGCGTCACACAGCGGCTGGAGGGCAAATAGAGGTCCGGGCGCGGCGAACCGCTCGCGGCGTGGAAGTGAGCGTAAGTGATTCCGGTGAGGGAATCTCGATCGAAGATCAAGCTAAAATCTTCGAACGTTTTTATCGCGGGGAAAAATCGCGCAGCAAAGCCACCGGCGGCTCCGGTTTGGGACTTGCCATTGCGCGCGGCATCGTGCGTGCGCATGGCGGAGATATTTTGGTCGAGAGCCAGCCTGGCGAAGGCAGCCGCTTTATCTTTTACATCCCTTAACATAACTCTTATTCACTCGTAAGACTTTCGTAAGAAAGTTTCCTTACAATCCAATCGTCATGGAGAACGAAATGAAGTATCTCTTGTTGATTGGGTTATTTTTTGGTTTGACAGCCTGCGGCACAGCGACGATTCCATCGACCAGCCAAAGTAGCAGCGCCTCACTGCCCGACCTCGGCGCGGCTCCTGAACTAACGAACCAAATCTGGCTGAACACGCCCTCGCCTTTACGCCTGGCGGATTTGCGCGGCAAGGTGGTCGGCCTGGAAATGTGGACATTCGATTGCGTCAACTGTCAGCACGTGATGCCGCACTTGAAAAGCTGGTACGCGAAGTACAAAGATCAGGGGCTGGTCATCATCGGAAATCATTTCCCCGAATTCAGTTTTGAATCTGATTTCAATAACTTAAAGAATGCCGTAGCCGAGGACGGTATCGAATATCCGGTGGCGCAGGACAACAATGGCGCAACCTGGAATGCGTATCACAACGCCTACTGGCCCACGCTCTATTTGATCGACAAGCGCGGCCATATCCGTTATATCCATGTTGGCGAAGGCGCCTATAACGAAATCGAAGCCAACATCCAATCCTTGTTGGCTGAATCCTATCCTTAGAATGAGAGGTTGATATGAGTGACGTTTACAAATCCATTCCCGTGCTTCCATCCGAAATCACGCCCAAATCCCTGTACTTCAACCGGCGTCAATTTCTCAGGGCCGCGGGCATCATGACTGGCGGTGCGGTGCTGGCTGCTTGCACTCCGAGCGGCGGCGGCAGTTCTGCCACTGCCGCTCCGGCCAGCGTTGCGGCGTATGCCGGCAAAAAAGATGAACTGGGCGGCCCGCTGAATACGTATGACCAGATCACCAACTACAACAACTACTATGAATTCAGCACAGCCAAGGATGCCGTGGCGCCGCTTTCCAAGAATTTCAAATCGCATCCCTGGTCGGTGGAAGTTTCCGGCTTGGTCAGCAACCCGAAGACCTTTGCCATCGAAGATTTGGTAAAGATGTTCCCGCAGGAAGACCGCATCTATCGGCTGCGCTGTGTAGAAGCCTGGAGCATGGTCATCCCGTGGCAGGGATTTCCGCTCGCCAGCCTATTGAAAGTCGTCCAGCCGACATCTGCCGCAAAGTATGTCCGCTTCGTCTCACTCGAGGACACGAAACAATTCCCGGGTGAGGCGGATACGTTAGATTATCCCTGGCCTTATCACGAAGGCCTGCGTCTCGACGAGGCGATGAACGACCTGACAATTCTGGCCACCGGTTTATACGGCGCTCCGCTGCCCAATCAGGATGGCGCGCCGATTCGTCTGGTCGTGCCGTGGAAATATGGCTTTAAGGGCATCAAAGCCATCGTCAAGATCGAACTGGTGGCCGATCAGCCGAACACCTTCTGGCAGGACATCGACGCACATGAGTATGGTTTCTATGCCAATGTGAATCCGAATGTGCCGCATCCGCGCTGGCTGCAATCCTCGGAGCGACGTATCGGTGAATTGGGCATGCGATCCACATTGATGTTCAACGGCTATGGAGATAAAGTCGCTTACTTGTATAAAGGCATGGATTTGAAAGTCAACTACTAACTTACGGTACAGTGCGTTGCACCATGCAGATGGATCAATTTGCTCTTTGGTTTGCTCCTGCGTCAAGGTGCAACGCACTTTCTATAATAGCACCATTTTTTTGCCTGCACTGAGCCGCAGGCACACGTGCATAAGGTTTTTTAGATACAAAGGACACGAGGTACACAAAGTGTTTTAAGGTCTCCCTTCGTGACCTTTGTACCCTTCGTGTTTAAATCTCTTTCGGCTTGTCCGGGTTGGGGAATGCAACTTTTTACCAATTCCCCTGTACTACAATTTAGAAATGACATCCGCGCACGAGCGTAAGTGGGTCCGCCGTGCAAAAGACGGCGACAACGAGGTCTTTGGTGAAATCGTCCATTGCCACCAGCAGGCGGTTTTCAACGTCGCTTATCGACTGCTCGGAAATGTTCACGATGCGGAAGACGCGGCACAGGAAACATTCATCCGCGCCCACCAGTTCATCCACACCTTCGATTCGGAACGGCCGCTGGCGCCATGGCTAAAACGGATTGCGGCTAATGTGAGTTTGAATCGTCTCGAAGGGAAGAAATTCGCCTCGGCCCTGGACGATGAATCGGTTTTCGTTTCCGATCCGAGTCCGGGACCCGAAGCGCTGATCGTTCTTCATGACCGCGATGAAAGGATCCGCTTCGAGCTGCATCGTCTTCCACCGCGCTACCGAATCGTGATTGAACTCCGGCACTTCCAGGACTTGAGTTATGAGGAGATTGCAGCGGAGCTCAAACAGCCCTTGAACGATGTCAAAAGCGATCTGTTCCGCGCTCGCAAGTTATTATCTAAAAGATTGAAAGACTTGAGATGAATCATCTTACGGACTCACAGCTAAATGAATATCTCGACCGCGCACTCGATACATCCGTGCAAAGTTTGATCGAAATTCACATCGCGGCATGTTCGACTTGCCGCGCGCGGCTCGCAGAATTGGAACAACTTGCTTCCATTCTAGAGAGACTGCCAGAGGCCGAACCAACGCGCGATCTAACTACGTCCATTCTCGCGAATCTACCGCAATCCCAGCCAAGTCTTTGGAATCGGTCCTTTGCGGCACAACTCGGTGCAACGCTTGGGATGGTCTTGTATATTGTCATGGAAATTGCGCCATCAATTCGCGTTCCTTCGCTTTCGGGTTTCCAGATTCCGATTTATACCTCCCGATTTGCGATGCCCGAACTTTCATTCTTTATACAAATTCCAAATCTTGAAGCTCTATTTTCAATTCATCGTCTATCGTTCGCCATCCCGCAGCTTCCATCGCTCCCCTTGCCCCTCTCCATTTCTGAAATCTCCATGATCGCCCTGCTCAGCGTAATGCTTGGATCGATTGGAAACATCATCTTATTACGCGGCCGGCCCGAGGTCCGAAAATGAAGCGTTTCTCAATACTGATTTTGATTTTGGCATTCGCCGCATTGGCCTGCGGCGCGCAGACTCCTGCAACGCCATCCACACCGTTCCCGACGTTGACAAGCTCCATCTTCGATTCAAATCGTACCGCGTATGGATTTTTTCCGTCGCCGCCGGAAGTTTCGCTGGCGAGAGTGATGAAAATCTATCAAGACATCGGCGATCACGCTGACTTTGTTTTACTGCAAGAAAACATTCCGTGGAAAGATTTCGTCAACAACGTGAACGGCCAATCGCAGAAGCGGACCGACATTGCCAATCAAGTTACGCTGGCGCGGCAGAATCATCTCGACTACATTTTTGTCGTGGACGGTTTGAACGGCCTCAATCGCCGAGAGTTCAGCGGTTTGCCGTTTGGCTGGCCAGGCAATTTTGCAAATCCAAACATCCGCTCTGCATATAAGAATTACACATTGTGGATCGTGAAGATGTTCCATCCGCATTACCTCGGCCTGGCCTCCGAAATCAACACGTACATGGACGCGCATCCCGATGATGCACAAAACTTCATCAGCCTGTATAACGAAATTTATCACGCGGTGAAGAGCGAGGCGCCCGATACCAAAATCTTCGTCACGTTTCAATGGGAAGATTTGAACAACCTGATCCCGTGGGTGAATGAGGGACACCAGCCTTATCACACTAACTGGGACGAGATCGAAGCCTTCGAGCCAAACTTGGATTTGTGGGTGATCTCATCGTATCCGTTCGTGGTCTTCAAATCTGGTGCAGACATCCCCGCGAACTATTACACCCCGCTTCTTTCGCGGACCTCGAAGCCGATTGCCGTTGCCGAAGGCGGATTCTCGTCCAAGCCTGTCGGGCCGTTTGCAGGCGCGCCCGAAGGCCAGGTCGCATATTTGAACGCCATCCATAATCAAATCGGTTCGCGCCTGACGTTTTGGGTTTATCTACTATTGGAAGATTTCAACCTCGATTCATATTCCAGTTACATGAAAGCCAATGGCGTGAGTTCGAACGATGTCAACACATTGGGCATGTTCGCCTCGGTCGGTCTCGGCAATTCAGATGGCACACCCAAACCCGCGCTGCAGTTATGGGATTCGTTCCGCGCGGACAAGTGAATCAAAAGGAGAAAAAATGAATAACATCTTCGGTTTGCTTTTTGTAATCATCTTTGGCGGCGCAGGATTGATCTCCATTTTCATCGTGGTCAATATCCTATTCCCCATTGCCATTGAACGTACGCTGACAGCGTTAGGGACATCATTGGGAAGATCATTCCTGGTTGGTTTGGTCAACTTCTTGTGGGTTGGTGCGCTGGACGCGGTGTTGATTTGGCTGGCGCAGCTTGTCAGCAGCGTGAAAGTCCTCAGCGGCATTCTCATTATCATTGGCGGATTGATTACACTAATCTTAACGCTACTGACGTTTTTGGGATTAGCGTCTCTAGCCGGTTCAATAGGGCAACGCATCGATGAATCAAGCAACGAATTTCAGCGAGTAGTGCGTGGTGGCATTGTACTAATCCTTGCCGGCTTTACGCCATTTATTGGCTGGTTTGGCTTCACGCCGCTTGCCATGTTAACCGCACTGGGTGCCGCGATTCAATCCATGTTTGGCAGACATACGGAAAAAGCTGTATAAACCAGACGTTTATATCGCGATCAAAGAAAAAAGCCCTCCCGGAATGGGAGGACTTTTTTTACGTCAAAGCTTCATTCATTGAAAACGTACTTTGATGGAAGAGGATCGTAGCAACCGCGCCTCTTTATCATCTTGACGGGGTATAATGGCGCTTCAATTAAAAAACCAAGTGAATATATTCCATGAATTCAGGACCTTCTACAAACTCAACCCGTTTTTTCAATCTGGAAACCAAATGGTTAGTTCTATTGGCTGTAGGCATAGGTACATTTATGTCTGCTTTGGATGGCAGCGTAGTCAACGCCATCTTGCCAGTCATCCAAGAATACTTCAAGACCGATGTCTCGACTGTTGAATGGGTCGTGACCATCTATTTATTGGTAGTCAGCGGTTTGCTGCTTACCTTTGGCCGGTTGGGCGATTTGCGCGGCAACAAGAGAGTCTATGTGTGGGGTTTTGTGATTTTTGTGGTCGGATCTATATTTTCCGGTTTGTCCCCCGCTCCATCCTATTTGATCGCAGCTCGTGTAGTACAAGCCCTGGGTGCAGCCATGCTCTTCGCAAATTCCCCTGCAATCCTGACCAAAACATTTCCTGCCTCCCAGCGCGGTCAGGCGCTTGGCTTGCAGGGCACAATGACCTATCTCGGCCTGACCACCGGCCCTTTTCTGGGCGGTTGGCTGGCTGACCAGTTTGGCTGGCACGCTGTCTTTTTCATCAACGTGCCCATCGGCATTTTAGCGACATGGTTGAGTTGGCGCGTGATTCCAACCGACCTCGGATCGGAGCGCAAAGAACAATTCGACCTTACCGGTTCCTTCACGTTTATGATCGGCTTGGTTCTGCTTTTACTGGCTTTGAATCAGGGCCAGGAGTGGGGATGGTTCTCCAGCGTGACGATTGGATTGGTCATCGCTTCAGTTTTCATTCTGGCTGTTTTTGTGTGGATCGAACAACATGCCCAGGCACCCATGCTGGATTTGCGTCTGTTCCGCAGCCGGCTCTTCAACATGGCCACCATCAGTCCCATTCTGAACTATATCTGCATCTATAGCGTCCTTTTCCTGATGCCGTTTTATCTGATTGAAGGACGCGGCTTGACTCCCGCCCAAGCCGGTCTCATCCTGACCGCGCAGCCGCTGGCGATGGCCGTTATGGCGCCTCTGGCCGGAACTCTCTCCGATCGCATCGGTTCCCAAATCCCAACCACACTGGGGATGCTGATCCTTGCTGCTGGCTTATTCCTGCTCAGTCACGTAACTCCCACTTCTCCATTCTCGTTTGTGATTGTATCTCTGGTCATAACAGGTCTTGGACCGGGAATCTTTGTAGCGCCCAACAATAGCGCCTTGATGGGTGCAGCACCTCGTAATCGTCAAGGAATCGCCTCGGGCGTGCTGGCCCTGGCACGCAACGTAGGCATGGTGCTGGGCGTGGGTCTGGCCGGCGCGGTTTTCACCACCATACTATCGCATGGGCAGAGTACAAATCCAACTACGATTGTGCATGGTGTGGAAGCAGGGTTTTTGTTTGCAAGTGGAACCGCAGTGCTGGCAGCCGTGATATCCTTTGCGCGTGGCGCTGACCGTCCCAAGTCTCCACAATCAAGAGAAACCAAGTCGACAAGCCCGGTAACAGAATAGTCTGGCCTTTTGATTTGCCACCCATATCCATAGTTGATTTAAAAAGCATCTCCCATACTTACTTGTTGGGAGATGTTTTTGGGATTTGATCCCAATAAGGTGGGTACAGATCGCGAAGCACTCAAACCCCGACCTCATGTGTGTGATTTTTAGGGTGAATTGAAAACTGTGTCAAATGCGTTCAATTCATTCGAAATTTGGGCAGTTTTATATCCAACCAACACAAACAATCCACCTATTTTGAATCTGTAAGCTAACTGATAAGCTAACCGAAAGTCCCATTGATAGTTTTAGTCGCTTCCTCGGAAACACCCAGTAATGAATGCGAATAGGTTTTCGAATATAGTGGAACACCTGGAAGCAACGTTCGAGGTTTGGTTGAGAATCAAGGCATATGTCGACGCTTTCAACGTTGACAAGTTGCTGCTGACGTTGCGCGGCATGAATTCGAGCAATGGGCAAAAATGCGAGTCGGCGTGAGGCTGCCAGTGGATGTTTCGCTAAAAGATTGGTATGCAAAGTTGAATGAAATTGCGAAAGAAGCGATCCTTGAGTCAACGGGATTCGCATGAACACAGCTCGTTGGGCAACGCTGCCGAGCGGGCGGCGCATGCCCACTTTTGGAATAGATTTCTAAAATGGAAAAGATGCAACTCAGCAGCGATCTGGACGTGCTCAGCCCAGCGCAGAGCGAGATCGTGAGAACCTTGCGCGATGGATTATCGCGCTTGGCAAAACGAGAAATGGCGATGGTGTGATATGAGAGTTGGTAAGGTGCAGGAAGCTATTTGAATAACGTGCTTTGCGAGGACCACGCAGTAGCAGGGGCAAGTCCAACTATCCCTTTGGTTTTCTTGAATTTTGGATTATTTCATCTAATTTGCGAGAGAAATATCCTATGGTTGTACGTTTTGTGGAAAACCGAACGAATAGGCCTATTATTGATAAAAACACTACAGGGAGTGTAAAACAAAACAGCGCCTCCAGAGATTCGATTCGCCACGGATTTTCATTACTTGGAAAGGCAATGTAAATGTAAATGATGGCAACCAATCCGCCCATTACAAAAATTAAGACGCCGAGCCCACTTAATAACGCTCTTCCAATTCTCACTTTGACACATGGGTTCTGACACAGTCTAAAGTCTTGAACTATAACTATCGCAATACCAAACAAGCTGAGGAGACCAGTGATCAAAGTGACTAAGAGGCTATTGATGTTAAAAGGAATAATTGATGACCCAAATACCTTACGGTCATTAGCAACGGATGTCACTTGTATTGGTAAGTTGAGGGTGTCGATTCATGCGGCCCAGCCAATCGACATCAGGGCGCCAGATATAAGCGTATCTGACAAAACCGTTCCTTGTGTGCTGAAGCCTACACTACTGGGAAAAATAGTTAAAAAATTCTAAGATATATTCATTAACTATCTTCGGTTGATCGCTATTCAACATATGCCCAGCATTCGGAACGATCTTTGCATCCAAACTCGGGATCAATCGCATTGCATTATCAAGTGCTTTATGCGGCTCATACATGATTTCGTGATCACCAATCAGTAGCATGGTTGGCACAGTCATTTGCCTGAATTCTTCATCTGTGAATATAGGTCGCATGAACGATACGTGCCTCATATTTATCATACCGACAATCATTTGTTCGTGAACAGGATCTTCCGTGGAATAACCTTTCATGGAGGCACCATTGATGAATCGCTTGACCGTAAAGCGTGATGGAAAGAGCATCATGGGCATCCCATAATTTGCCCATTGCAGGGTAGGTGGTCCAAAGCTTGGAATCCCAGGGGCAAGCAGCGCAATTCGATTCACCCTTTCTGGATACGCCAGAGCGAAATTGATTGCCAGAAACCCGCCATACGACAATCCCATTAAATCAGCTTTTTCGATTTTCAACTGCCCGAAAACTTCCAATAGCCACTCTGCATAATCTCCGCGATTTTTTGGCAGACAAGTTGGTTTGCTTCTGCCTATATCGCCAACCGTATCTACAGCGTAGGTCCTAAAGGCCTGACTCAAATCAGCGATGTTATAGATCCATGAGATAGCGCATGAATCTTGCCCGTGCAGAAGGATGATCGGTTTTGCTCCAATAGGACCACTGGCAATGATGTGGGTTGTGCCAAACTGGGTTGGCAAATCTTGTTCTTCATACGGCACGGGCCAAAGCGTCAGAGCGCGTTCGTAGGCAGCAATGCTTTTGGCTTCACCATTTGCGGTCTTGAAAACGGAAATCTGCGTAGTCATGATTTTGCTCCTTCAAGAAATTCTAATATCTTCTCATCGACTATCTGGGCGTTTGTGTATTCAGCAATGTGATTTGCATTCGGAATGATTTCGGCTTTCAGATGCGGAACGAGGCGAGTTGCGCGTCGGATGGCATCTTCCGGCTTGTAAATCACTTCGTGGTCGCCGATCAACAAGAGGATCGGTGTTTGAATCGAACGTAGTTCTTTGTCACTGAACACTGAAGGAAACCAGTGACGCGGACGACCAGCGACCGCGGTGATTGCACGCAATTGACCAATGCAATCGTTGGTTGAGAAGTCTTGCCAAATCCATTCGTACGCCTTCAGCATCCCATCCTTTATGCGGGCCATATTCGCCAGAGGGAAATGCCAATACCATGCCCACATGGCGGTGAAAGTATCGGCTGGGCTGATGAGCACCGCTTTCTTCACCCGCTCGGGCATAGAAAAAAACGTGTTGAGGGTCAAAAAACCTCCAAAGGAGTTGCCGACCATATACGCACTCTCGATGCGTAGTCCATTGAACAAATCGGTCGCCCAATCAGCGAATTGTTGGCGCTGGTGGCGAAAACTGATGGGTTGAGTGAGGCTGCTTTTGTTCGGCTCACTAACCGTATCTATGGCATACGTTCGGTAATGCTCACTGAACGATTTTATATTTCGAATCCATATGACTGCTCCACCACCGGCCGGATGTAAAAGAACAAGGGGAGCACCGCCTCTGGGTCCACTGGCAACTACATGAGTTTCGCCAATTCGCGTGGAGATGTACAATTCTTCATAGGGAATGGGCCATTCTTTCAGGACGGCATCATACGCCGCAGCGTACTGTGTTTCACCTTCAAGTGAACGAAAGACAGAAATTTTTTCGGACATGATGTTTCTCCTTTGCGGCGTCAACCTTTGCGATGATTGGAGCAATATGTACGCGAATTAGAGACTTGGCGATGGAACACTCAGAGTATTCAAGTGGAAGATATGCTCCTTCACTTTATCCGTTAGCTTCAGCCGTTCGGTTTTTGAGATTTGGTCGCCAATCCTTGTATAAGGTGTAACGATGGCAAAAAGCACATATTCATACCAGCTAAACCGAATGTAGCGTTGAGGATGTTCCAGTTTAGCAACGCTTAAAATTGTGTACGCCATTCTTTTTGTTGCTGTACGTAAATAAGCCGGATCGCAGGATCGATTGAGGCAACCAGCCAGGTACTGGAGGCCACACAGCTAAGGTTCCTCCTACTTTCAGAATGCGGTGCATTTCTGGTAGTAGTCGATTCAAAGGTAACATAGGAGCGGGAATGACACCAAACAACAGAATCGCGTGAAAGCTTTCTGCATCCAAACCTGTATCCAGTGCAGTCCCTTGGAGCATGCGAACATTTTTCAATTTGGCGGTCTTCACTTTTTGAGATACCAGCTCGACCGAGTCTGGTAACACATCCATCGCCACCAAGCATCCCTCTTCGCCAATTATCCGGGCCGCAGGTATTGTGAAATATCCGGTACCACAACCTACATCCAGAACAGTCTGCCCAGGTTGCATATCGGCGCCTGCCAGAATATTCTTCGGGCTAAAGAACCGATATCGAAATCGGCTCTCCATACCGGCTGCCAACAGCTTGATAAATAACTTGCCTATTGTCGATTCTGCAATTGTCTTAGTATCCATATTTTCCTTAACTTGTGGGAAGTACACGTCATTTACGCACAGACAAAACATTCTCAATATTCAGTTTAAAGATGTGATCCATTGCGTTGTCTGACAGATTCAACCGCTTGATTTTGTCAATTTGATCTCCAATCTTTGCATAAGGTGTATCAGTTCCAAAGATCACGTGATCATATCCGAACGATTCGATTGCCTCTTGGATATCCCTTTCTCGAACTCGCTCCGAGCCGGATGTGTCAAAATATACATTGGGAAGAAGTTTGCGTTCATCTTTGAATATATCCAACCCAAGCATGTGCGCAACAATGAACGTTATATCCCGATTCTTTTTGGCATACTGAAGCACCTTCCAGGTCTCCTTCTTTGAATACAAATGGATGAATATGGGAAGTTGATGCGTGTGGGCAACTTCAACCAGTTCATTGAACTCATTCCCATCTATGGCAAATGAATCCCAGGCTTGGTGAAGTTTGATGCCTCTTACCTGATAGGTTTCAATATTCCTTTCGAGATTGTTCATGTGCCCCCGGTCAAGCGGATTTACCCATAAGAATTGGATAACCATATCAGGAAGTCTATCCTTCAAGGCAGATACATATTGGCTGCCATCACCATGGTCTTTGAATGCTTTGTAAGTCAATCTCAGCATCCGGTTGAGGAAATAGATACTGCTTGGGGATTTCGCAAATGGAAAGTTAGGCGGTGCTTTCAAATCCAAGTTGTTCTTAGGGCTGGTGCAAAGTACCACTTTTTCAATTCCATACTTTTTTGAAACGGCGATGATCGATTCCATCGTTGCGTAATCTCCTGCAGCATGGGCACGACCATCAATAATCATCGAAGTATCTCCTTTCTTGAGAGGTGTTGAGTTCGCTCGATCACGAAAGTTGTTGCTTGCGAACCAGCGCCCAGGCTGTGAGAAAGATCAATCCAGCTACACACAAATAGACAAAACCATCACCGATCCGGCTGTAGATGGTCGTGACGCCGCGGGTCGGGATAGTGGTCAGCATAATGCCGCTATCATTGGTAGAGTAATTTTGACTGGCGAGTATTCGTCCTTCGTAATCAACGATCATCGAGGTGCCGTGACCAGCAGGGCGCAACAATGAAAAACCGTTTTCGACGGCGCGGAAGATGGCGGTGACCGAGTCGCTCTGCCCAAAAGGAATTACATCGTTATAGGGCGCAATCAGAATATCCGCATGATTCTCTCCAGCCTGCCACAGGAGAAGCGGAAAATGTAGATCATTGCAAATCGCCGTACTCAGCCGACCACCCAACGTATCCGCCACAGGTAATTTCCCATCGCCCGGAACAACGATATACCACTCATCCGGTATGACAAGGTAAGTCTTTTCATATGTCCAGCGGATAGCGCCTGTACGGTCAATCAAGATGGACTGGTTAAGGATGAAATGCTGCGATTTAGTGCGAGTCAAAACACCTAATGAAACTTCCAAGTCTGCGCCATATTCTTTGGCCAGAGCCGCTGCCCGGTCCAAAGTACTTTGTTTATCTTCCTCGAGAACGGTTCCCGCGCCTTCCTGCCACGCAACCAATTTCGCACCGCCGCGCAAGGCAGTTTCGGTACGCGCCAACAACTGGTTCACACTTGCCTCAAATTGTGGACGAGCCGCGGCGCGCTCGGCATCGCTAGACTGATTGAAAGTTAACCAATTGATGCCTTTGCCCACTTGCTGAGATACGGAATCGTCCAATGTGATCGTCGCGGCTTCAATGGTCGGCGAGGAGGGTGGAAAGAAGTTCAGCCGCACGCTACCAAATAACAGGACCGCGGCCATGACCCCAGCGAAGACTGTCACAAGACCGCGCACCGGTCGCCAGTCGAAGCCATGCTCCCACAGTGCGTTAATGGTCGATGCGAACCATG
>JBJKOR010000465.1:0-2027 GCA_046707185.1 Anaerolineales bacterium
ACTCATGATAATCAATATCACCGGTGTTGGGCCAAATATCCGCGTTCTGCCAACCCCAATAATTCAACGGTTCACCATAATCCTGAGTCAATGCACCTACAAAGGCTTGATGCTGAAGCTTATCGCCAATCTCCGCCCACATGGTAGCTTGCGGACGATAGTCCACGGACTTGAGCATATTGCGGACATCCCAGGAAACGGAAAACAGTCCGAATGCAAGAAAAAGAATTGCGGCGGCTCGCAGCCAATGCCCGGAACTCAATTCTGCCAAACGCGTGAAAAACCAATCCGCAACCGGAGCCAGCGAAACCGCCACAATAGGAATGAATGGCAACTGATAATAATCATGCGTGGCGATGTGATAATCGAAATAAAGACCATATAGAATATACATTCCCCACAAGCCGTACAAAAAGAATCGAGCGCTTCTTTCCCGGACGAAGAACAGCCCCAGCAACCCAAGCAGGATCGCCATCCCACCCGCCGCCATGGCAGCCTTGACTTCCCAATTTATATAATTGATCGGGCTTAGTAATAACGAGGGAAAGAATCGTCCGCCGAATTGCTGGTGCAGGAAATTGTTCAAGATCAGCCCATCGTAGAGATAGGCTGCAGCTGGCAAAATTCCAAGCAATATCATCACGTAAATCTGCGATTTCCGAATCAGATCGCGAAAAGAATATTTTCCGAGGCTGAGTCCGAGTGCCGCGCCGATGACAAAAAACGCAGCGGAGAATTTGATCAAGATGGCGAGTCCGCCCAAAAGTCCGGCAAGAACCGTCCATTTCCACGAAGGATTCTTTGTCCAACGAAAGAACGCCCACCAAAAAGAAATGATACTCATCACCATGAACGGATCGGGCTGGAAGGAACGGCTGGCGGTCACCGCATAAGGAAAGAAAAGATAATAGGCAACGGCGATCACCGCGCCGTCGGTTGATATCAAATCGCGCACAAGCAAAAATAGGAATATCCCGCCAATGATCCAAAACAGAGACGAGTAGATGCGCGCAATCCAAAAGTGTTCGCCCGTGAAGCGATAGGTGAACGCCACGATATTTTCCAAAATTGAAGGCTCGACATCGGCGCGTGTCTTCCATTGCTGGATGGCCATTTGCTTTTGCCAAGTGGGAATGCCGGGCGGGTTGGTTGCATAATACATGCCGCGCGCTTTGAGCATCGAGAGCAGTTGGCGCGTCGGCTGAAAGTCAAGCGGCGGGTTGGTTAATTGGTATAAACGGACGCCAAAGCCGAGACCGAATAAGAGAATCAATGTGAGGATGAGCAGCCAGCGCGAGGAAGCAAAAAAAGAGGAACGGACAGGTTGGTGCATAACAGGCATCAATTGTAACGCGGGGCAGAAAGATTCGGGATAAGTCTACGATGAGAGGCGGCGTTGACGTTGTTCCAAAAACCATTGTCGCAGCCGTCCCAATCCGATGAGATTCAACAGAGCGGATGATAATAAATTGAGGCGCGCCAATGCCGTCGGCGGGTGGATAAAGAAAGCACGCGTCCACGCTTTGAGCGAATTCCACGACTGACCGTCATCGAGCAGGTAACGCGCATCGACGCGACAGGCCGAAGCCCGTGCGCGGCGTTGGACATGCTGCAATATCGGGACAAGGTTGGGCTGATTCTCCACCCAATCCAAAATACGGAAAGCTTCGCGCCCAAACCCGGACGCCTGGGCGCGGTTCTTCGCCAGCGGATGATAACGCGCGGCGGCCCACGTTTGATCGACATGAACAATCGGACCTTGCATAGCGAGCTTGATCCACAATTGATGATCGAGCATGAAATGGAAATCGGTATCCAGCCCGCCCGCTTTTTCGAACGCAGCGCGTTTCATAAAGACCGCGGGCTGACCGATGATTTGAAAGCAAAGTAAATCTTCGAAAGTTAATTGACGGTAACGCAATTGATTGATCGTTTCGCCGTCTTTATTCACCGCCAGCATATTTCCGTAAACCATCACAGCCTGCGGATTCGATTCAAAGGCCGCCGCTGCTGATTGAATTGCGCCG
>JBJKOR010000466.1:0-2306 GCA_046707185.1 Anaerolineales bacterium
CGCCTCCGGTCTGGGATGGAATCAACGGCGTACCTTTGCGGACATAAAGTGCGCCGATGCCCTTCGGCCCGTAGAATTTATGTCCGCCCAACGACATCAAATCAACGCCGAGTTTTTCAACATTCACATCAAGATACGCAGCAGCCTGAACGGCGTCCGTATGAAGCAACACGCCGCGGCGATGACACACTTCCGCAATTTCTCGAATCGGATTAATTGTGCCAATCTCATTGTTTGCATACATCACGGAGACCAACGCAGTTTTATCATCCAGTGCGCGCTCGACGGTTTGCGGCTGCACCATGCCATGTTCATCCACATCCAGCCACACCACTTCAAAGCCGTAGTATTTTTCGAGTTGTTCCGCCGTTTTGCTGACCGCGTGATGTTCCGCTCTGGATGTGAGAATTCGATTCGCACCGTTCTTTTCTCGCGCTGCCAGTGCTGCGCCGCGCAAAGCCAGATTATCCGACTCAGAACCGCAGGAGGTAAAAACAATTTCGTCCGCGCGGCAATTCAAAGCAGAAGCCACTGTCTCACGCGCGGACTCGATGGCGGCCTCCGCCTGCTGTCCATAACGGTGAACCGACGACGGGTTCCCGAAAGAAGCGGAGAAATAGGGTGTCATCGCATCGAGGACGCGTGGGTCTACCGGCGTGGTCGCGGCATAATCGAGGTAAATCTGATCCATAGTGGTGCGATTATAACCTCTTTGAATACATCATCGAATATATGCCATAGCTGCTGTGCTATTCAGCAACTTCGTCGTCAAAGGTCCATAGATGAAACAAAGACTTGCTTTCGGTAAGTCTTTTTCTTTAATCCCCCAGCGGTTATAATCACTGCATCAATCTTTATGGAGTATTTCATGGCAACTACAATTAAATTCGGCACGGACGGCTGGCGCGGCGTCATCGCAGAAGACTACACCTTCGATAACGTCCGACGCGCGGCGCAAGGCTTTGCTTCTTATTTGCTCGAAAACGGGAAACAGGGACAATGGGTCGTCATCGGTTACGATAAGCGCTTCGACAGCGAATTCTTCGCTGCAGCCGCCGCGGAGGTTTTGGCGGGCAACGGTTTCAAGGTTTGGCTGACCGATGGAGCCACACCAACGCCGGTCATCTCCTACGCGGTGGTGGACAAGAAAGCCTGCGGCGCGATCAACATCACCGCCTCGCACAACCCCCCGACCGACAACGGATTCAAAGTCCGGGACGAACATGGCGGCGCAATCGATCCGGATGGTTTGAAAAAGATCGAAGCGTTGATTCCGGATGGCATCCAAAACACAAAACGCAAGGCACAAAAAGATGCAGAAAAGGATGGCTCGATTGTCAAGTTCGATGCATCGAAAGCCTATATCGAACACATCAAGAAACTGGTCGATCTTCAAAAGCTGAAAGACGCCGGTTTCACGGTGATGGTCGATTCGATGTGGGGCAACGGCGGCGGATGGTTTGCCAATTTACTATCTGGTGGAAAAACCAAAGTGGTTGAAATCCACAACGTGCGCAATCCAAGTTTCCCGGAGATGAAACGGCCGGAACCGATTCCTCCGAATGTTGATGTTGGCCTGAAGGCCACGGTGGATAACAAAGCGGATATCCTGCTCGTCACCGATGGCGATGCGGATCGTCTGGGCGTCGGCGACGAAAACGGCGAGTTCGTCAACCAACTGCGCGTGTACGCACTGTTGGCTTACTATTTGCTGGAAGTACGCGGCGAACGCGGCGCCATTGTCAAGACGCTCTCGACCACAACCATGCTGAATAAACTCGGCAAGTTATATGATGTACCGGTTTATGAAACCGGCGTAGGGTTCAAATATGTTGCGCCAAAGATGATGGAAACGGATGCCATGATCGGCGGCGAGGAAAGCGGCGGCTACGCCTTCCACGGGAATGTTCCGGAACGCGACGGAATCCTGGCCGGTTTATATGTGCTTGACTTCATGGCTCGCACTGGCAAGAAGCCGACCGGACTGATCAAGATGCTCTTCGACAAAGTCGGCGCGCACTATTATGACCGCATCGATACGCCGTTCAGTGGCGACAGGGCAACGCGCGAAGAGACCATCCGCAAGGCCAATCCGAAAAGCATCGGCGGTCTGAAGGTCACCGAGCTGGTTACCATAGACGGTTTTCAATTCAAATTGGAAGACGGCGGCTGGATGCTCATCCGCTTCAGCGGCACCGAACCGATCATGCGCGTCTATTGCGAAACGACCCATCCCGATAAAGTGCAATCCATCCTGCAGGACGGATTGAAGGTCGCCGGAATTAAATAACCAGCCGCCCTTCAGT
>JBJKOR010000467.1:0-8975 GCA_046707185.1 Anaerolineales bacterium
AATTCATTTTTTAATTTATTTAAATCCGTTTGCTTGAGACTCGGCCCATTGCCAATGATAAAGGCGCGTTTGCCTTTATGAATATTATGATAGTGCGCTATTCGAGCGCGGCTTTTACGCCGCCACGGATGCAGATACGCATCGGGTAATTGCGGCAGGCGGCGAATGGCATCGTAGGCGTTTTTGGTGGTCTGGAGAATGGAAAATGGAACAATGGTTGCGATGGATTGCTTCATTCTGTACTCAATCGCGCGATTGCGCCTCCTGCGCTCAATTTTGCAGGAGTTTCGATTCGATGGTTTCGACAAATTCTTCGGCGGAATGAAGAACATCATTTGCTTGTTCTTCCGTAATGACGTTCGACTTTTGATAATCCCCGGCCTGGCGCATATCGAAGGCGTGATGAAGAATCCTGCTCATCTCTTTGGCGAAAATCCCCTGACGGACAAACAACTCGTCGAACTTGGCAAGCACGCCCGAGTGTTTACTCGGCTCGGCGTCTGCGGTCACGAGCAAAGCGAGAGCGGCGTAAAAGACTGCATAATAAGCGCGGTTGACGATGCTTTTTGGACTGCCACCCGCTTTCTTTAGCAATTGTGCATCTCGCAGCATTTCCCGCGCAGACTCAAGGCGATATTGGATCAAGTCTTTCTTATACGGTTTGCCCTGCGTCATACCGCGATCCCCTCCCGCTTGATGTTTTGGTAGAAGGGCAGAAACGCGAAACGTTTCATCTGCTCTTTCGTGTCGGGGATGGCGGAAATGACCTTGCCTGCATCGAATCCCACCTCCCAAGCGATATCGGACGCGAGCCTTGTGGTTTTGGCGTCAATGAAGGGAAGGATTACAAGCAAGTCAATGTCGGACTCTTTATCAGCATCGCCGCGCGCCTGTGAACCAAACATGATCACCCGCACAGGCTGTCCCAATTCCTTGGTTAATCGAATTCGGACTTCCTTCGCAAGTTTGAGGGCACGCGCCCTGGGATGTAACTTCTTCATAGTTCAATTATAACTTCTTTGAACGGTCACTCTGTACTCAGCCTTGCGGTCGCGCCGCCATCAATCACCAAGGCTTGCCCGGTCATAAAGGAGGATTGCTCGTTATCGGCAAGGAAATAAATCGCGCGTGCGATCTCTTCCGGCGTGCCGACGCGGCCATTGACAGTTTTGCGTGCCAAGTTATCGAGCCGCTCCTGCATATCCCCGTGACCAACGTGTCCGCGCCCGAGACCGGCACGCAGCATGGGCGTATCCACCGCACCGGGCAGAATCGCATTGACGCGAATGTTATCAGGCGCAAACTCAATCGCCATGGCGCGCGTCAAAGCTAAAAGTCCACCTTTCGAGGCGGCATAGGCGGCGATGTTCGCTGAGGTTTGAATTGCATGAACCGAAGAAACATTCACGATTGCGCCGCCGTTTTTCTTGAGCAATGAATGCGCCAGCTTGGCGCTCAAAAACACGGATCGCAAATTGGATGCCATGACCGCATCCCATTCTTCGACGCTCGTTTCGACCAGCGGCTTGGCAATTTGTTGCGCGGCATTGTTAACCAACGCATCGAGCGTATCGGTGAACGCGTGAGCCTTCTCAAAGATTGCTTTCATATCTTCGGGATGCGAAATATCGGAATGGATGAATAATCCGTTCTTTGGGAAACCTTCGCTGCCCTGAGCTTGGTCGAAGGGCGCACGGTCTACGCCAATAACGCGCCAATCCTTTTCAGCGAACAATGCAACGGTTGCACGGCCGATGCCGCCCGCCGCGCCGGTGATCAAAACAGTTTTATTTTTCATTCATCAATCCATCTGATGGAATCCCCAAACCATCCAGCAAATTTTTGATTGTGTTCCAATGCACGCGTTCCCACGCCGCGGGACTCGAATTGGAATTATGCGGCGCGAGCATGACGTTATCCATCTTCAAGAGCGGACTCTCCAACGGAAGCGGTTCGACCTCGAAGACGTCCAAGGCGGCTCCCGCGAGACATTTAGCCTGCAACGCCTCCACCAAAGCTTTCTCGTCCACGATGGGACCGCGCGCCGTATTGATGAGAATCGCTTCGGGCTTCATCATCGCCAAGGTTTTGGCATTGATCAAGTGATGGCTGGTTAGATTCAAATCACAATTAACAGAAACAAAATCAGATTTTGATAAAAGCGATTCAATGTTCGTCATCTCGATGCCGGTTTCCATAACGAACACGTGATCGACATCGATAATATCATTGCCGAATACTTTCATTCCAAAAGCGCGGGCACGGCGCGTCACAGCTTTGCCGATGTTTCCGACACCGATAATTCCAAGCGTAAACTCGCTCAAGGCTTTGCCGGGAATCTTTTCCCATTGTCCGCGTTTCATCTCGCGATCCATCCACGGTTGGCGGCGCGCAAATGCCAGCATGTAGCCGAGAACGGTATCTGCTACGGGTATGGTAAACGCATTGAGAGTGCGCGCCACTCGAATTCCGAGGCGCGCAGCGGATTGGCTGTCTATCGAATCGATGCCGGTCCCCCATTTTGAAATGATCTTCAAACGCGGCGAACAAGCATTCAATACCCGTTTGGTATAACGGTCGTCGCCGCAGATCGCGCCGTCGAATTGACCGGCGTAGTTCAACAGGTCAGCTTCTTCCATGCGCTCGTGGACCTCGGGAACGATCAACTCGATGTGATACTTCTCGAACACCGGCTTGAAGCGATCAACGAATGGAATCATGTAGGGAGCGGAAAGCAAAACAGTGGGCATTATTTCTCTCGTTTTATTAGAAAACTACAAATTGCAAAATCAAGTTCTTCGTCGATATCCCAAGCTTCGTCGGCATTGATCTCGAACATTAATGGATTTGTGCCGATGCGATGATGCCGCTCTATCAGGTTTTGACGCGCGAAAAGATAAAGGCAGGAATTCTCCTCGTAAACGGGCGGAAGGTCCTGGGTCTGGATGAGAACCGAAGGATCATGGTTGATAGCTTTCCCATTTTGATCGTAAAGCCGCGTCTGCAAACGCGTTACAGAAAACAACGAGTCGTACTTCGGATAATCGGCACGAAAAGTTTGAATGGCACGCGCGATCGTTTCGGGCTGGAGCAAAGGATTCGTCGAATGCGTCTGCAAGTAAAAATCGGCTTGTACTTGACTGGTATCATAAATCAAAATATCGTTCATCGGCACATCGTCGGCGCGTAAAGCATCGGGACGATTGATAATCTTCACTTGCGGAAAGTCTTTTTGCAAACTGTCCATGACCGGTTCCGAATCAGTATCCACAACGATCTGATTGATTTCAGGAACAGCAAGCAACGTTTCGATGATGTGATGAAATAACGGCTTTCCGGCGAGCAGGCGATAGTTTTTTCCCGGTACGCGCTGACTATGGTGGCGCATGGGAACAAGGGCAACGAGCTTCATGGGATTTAATTATACCGAATAGGGTCTTTGCCGCGCAGAATGCTTAGACGAATCACTTTTGACATTTCAAACGAGACATCACTGCCGAAAAGGCTTGACCGCGAGTCGGAGTGGCCTTTCCCGAGGAATCCAGATCCTTCCAAAGCATACACAACATGGGCAACTGCTGATCCGGCAAGGTGCTTGCTCTAATGGTGATCTTCTGGGCGGTTTGCCAATCGTTTAGCATCGCATATGCGCGAATGAATGGTAAAAGCTCAAAGCCATTGCGCGCAAAAACTCCTTTTTGCTCTGCCTGTTGCCACAAACTCACAACCTGATGCCAGTTGTGATATTGGTCAGCCAGGTCAGCTTTCTCGTAGAAATAACACCACGTATGTGCGGGTTCTTTTCCAAAAATATCGGGCGGCGGAACTGATTTCGATGTTGGCTCAATGAGAGATAGATTGGATACCGACATCCATTTATATGATTCGGGCGTAAGTCCGATTGCGGTGGAATAATCTGGACGAAGCACATGTAAACATTCATCTTCTTCATAATTAAAATTGATAGCCAGAACATTCTGAACATGTGCGCTGAAAGTCGTAGCATATTTGTTCAGAGAGGCAGGCTGGCCCGATCTGAAAGCCTGCCAATTGATATCTTTCGAGCCTGGATTGAACCAATAGCTGGCTTCAGGCGGATTGGTTATTTGAGGATAAAGCAAATTAATGGCGTAAGCAGTTGGATACGGTCCCATAAAATACAAAACTTCTTGATCGGCAACAATTAAAGTGTTAGCTTTCAAAGCTGGCACGCGCCAATATAGCTGCCAGTAAAACTGATTTTGCTTATCCGAAGAACCCTGATAATTACGCGCGGTCTGAACCTGGAGGCTGACTCCCAATCCAAGCAAAATGCTCAAAACAAGGTTGCGATAAGGCGGATGAGTGATCAACGTATAGATTATTCCCACTATTGTTAAGCTAGCGCCAACCATAGCTGCCAAAGCTAGGCGGTCGCTCCAAAAACGATTCTTTTGATAAATTGAGAGACCTAATAGCCAAAATGGGAGAGTAGCGAGAATTACGGAAAGAATTCCCCCGAACATAATATTCGACGTTAAATGTTGAGGTTCATTTCCTTTGTCATAACCTTTGATATGTGAAACCAGAACGTAGGCCAGTATTGCAAAAATAATGATACTTCCGACGATCACATAAGTGGAGAGCCGGGAAAAATCAATTAGGCTTGGATCAATAGCAGAGGACCAGGGAGAAAAAACGATATAGAGAAAATCCTGGAACATGAATTGGAATAACTGGGAAAGGTGCGCTAATGGCGATACCGCCAAGCTGGGAATGAATGTCAAGAGCTTAAAACGATCATAACCAAAAATAGCGCCATAGGAACTTCTATAAATTACATACAGGAGAAGGATCACGAGATAGGGTAAAGCATATCGCAGAACTTTTTTTATCCTATCCCAAAAAGCAAGTCCAGGAAATAAGAACCAAAGAAAGATCAGCCGGGACAATTCAAGACCGGAAAAATACTCTATCAGTAGCAAATGACCAACTTGCAGCAACACCGCAAGCAGGGTGATTTGCCAATAGAACTTCTGATGTCTCACTGCATATAACATTAGAAACATAGACAACATAATCATTAAATACATTGTCCAATGAAGCGTGTACGCGACGGAAATTGGCTGCAAGGTGAATATTGGGTAAATGGCAAAGAGCAAAGCAATCCAGGCTGTGAGAATGGTATGCTCGGGCCAAAGTTGACGAACCGAAAACCAGAACATCAGCACCGTTAGGAAGCGAATCAACATTAACGACCAATGCCAATGCGAAGGCACAAATCCTAAAATGCGGAAAAAGAAGGCATAAACGATGAAAGCAAACGGGCGGCTGTCATGCAGAAGGAAACTCCGTAGTCCCTCTGCTCCCTGCCAATAATCATAAAAAACATGATGCCAATCATCTTGAAAATAACCAAGACGTGACATTAAAATTCCAAAAGAAAAGAAACAAACCCCAAAAATGAAAATGGGGATCGTCCATTCAGGCAGAACGATATTTTTTAACTTCAAAAGAGAATCCTTGAATCGTTTCATAGGCAAATGATTATACCTGAGACATTAACGGGACGTGTAATTTTTTCTACGCGATTTTCTCGATCCATTCCAGACAATAATCGGCCACTTCCTCCCAGCCTCGTCCGCCGATGACAAAGTGATCGCGGCCCGCGAACTCCTTGAATTCCGTGACCGATGGACCTTTATATCGCTTATAGTTCAACCGGTTCAACGAAGTTGGGACGAAATGATCCTTTTCGCCCGCCGTGATCAACAGCGGACGATGCGGTTCACTGAAATCAATTTTCCCTGCCGCACCGAGCGACGAGGTCGGCACGCCGCGTGATTTGGGGACAACATAGCGGTCGTACGCGCCGCGCTGCTGATCGAGGGGAAGCGTATTGACAAACGCATATTGAAACTGCTCGAAAGACATTTGCACAGGCTGATTCAACAGCAATGGATTGATCGCAGGAAAGTTCGCCTTCAAAAACGAAAACGCAGTTGTGAATACACCCGCGGGCGGCGCGGGATCAATCTAGGGATCCGGAATAGATGCCGGTCCGGGCTGAGGATGATTGTCCAAAATCATAGGCGGACGCGGAGGTTGATCGAAATCAAAATCAAGACTCAGATCACCAAGGACTGTTACATTCTCGCGCACCGTTGGACGCGGGTCAGGTCGGCCATCGGTTACCGGATCAATGCGCTGACTGTTTAGGAAATCGTCCTCGATAAACTTGACGTATGCATCATGGCTCAAGACTTGGTGGTCAATGTATCCTTGTTTGGCATACGGGCTGATGACGATACCCGGCACGCGCAAGCCATATCCATTTTCGTCAACATGCGGCGGGACAACATGATCATAGAATCCGCCCCAATCATCCCAAGACAAAAATATTGCTGTGCTGTCCCAATCAGGACTTTGCATTACCGCATCTACCAAACGTGTTACCCAAGACTGTCCAAAACTGACCAGCGCAGGCGGATGTTCGCTGTTTGCACCGTTTGGCGTAATCCAACTGACATTTGGTAAAGTTCCCGCTTTGGCGTCTTTGAAAAAATCTCGCGTGCTGGTAATATTGTCAAGTTGATCATCTTGTTTGACAGTATCAAAGAAAGGTAAGGGATTCCAAATACCGGGTGTGTCTGCACTTTGACGCACAGGTGGACAATCCGCCGCATCGTTCGCACAATCGGGTTGGGTGCCAGTTTGAACATAATATTTCCAACTGACTTTATTTTTGAAAAGTAAATACGTTAAATCAGTCCAGGCATAATCGGGTCGTACGCCGCTTGGGGGCTTCCCTCCCAAACTAAAATCAGGCGGCAGATCAGGCCATTGCAAAGCATTGACACAGCTCATCGGATCGCCTGCTTTACTGCATTTTGCCGACCATTCCGAGACCATGAAGAGATGCGCTGGCAAACTCCATGAAGCATTCGGTTCAAACAAATGATCCTGCAAAACATAATTCTGCGCATACTTCCAATAATTTGGAATCTCACGAGCGTCGTGCCAACCCATGATATCCGTCCCACCGCCGCCACAGGATGGATCGTTCGTACTCTCGCAACCTGCCTTGGCGTGATCTGCTTGTGCAATAAAGCCATCCATCTTGCCGCCGTTAACGTCGGCAGTGAAATTATTTACATCGTGAGGCCCGCCAAAATTCTTGTCAGCCGGATTATGGAATGGATAAACGCATTTCCCGGTATTCGGGTCGTTCAGACAAACAGTGAATTGTCCGTTCACACGAGGCAAGCCATCCGCGCCGGGATAGGTCCCAAAATATGTGTCGAATGAACGGTTTTCCTGCATAATGATGACAATATGCTGAATCTTATGAATCCCTTGTAAATGGGAAGATGAATTCTGCCATATAGCTGGAAACGAGGAACATCCAGTTATGAGTAAGCACGATGTAAAAATTATCAGGGCGCGGCGTACTGTGTTCATAATTCTCCGCTTTTCTTTCAAGATTTTATCGTTTCCTAACCCTATCGTCAACCACAAAACAAAAACGCTTATTCGCGATTACCAAACACCTATTTACTTTATTATACTCGACTAGCTCACATCCATTTTGTTACAACTTCTTCAGCATATTCAAACTCGAGACTTCATACCCGATGCCTTCATACAAACTCCGTGCCACACGGTTCTCAGCAAACACATGCAGTCCGATGGACGTCAATCCGAGTTCACGCGCTTTCTCTTCGATCAATGACATAATTTGTTTGCCATAGCCTTTGCCGCGAAACTTTTCATCGACGCGCACATCGTAGATGAAGCCGCTCTTCTGGGGACGCTCCACTTGCGCGTGCAGCCAGATCAACCCCACAGCTGCCTCTCCATCATATAACGCGTAGAGATAATGATTTTTGGTTTGTAATCCATCCGGCAAAAGTGACTCGGTCTGCTTGCGCGATTTCTCCAGCGCTTCAGACTCGTCCCAATACCCGGCTTTGACGTTTTCCGCCGCATATTCGGGAATGAGACGCGCAAAGAAAGCATCAAATTCTGTTTGGGTCATGGGAATGAGTTTGGACATGGACAATTCCTTTTCCTATCTTTGATTATACTGAATTGGCTCGATATCCCTCTTCTTCTCTTCCTGTGACCTTCTCTCCCTTGCATAATAAAATGTCTCGCGCAGTTGCGGGGTGAGTTGGCCCGACTCGCGATATCCCAAGCGCGTCCCGTGAAATTGCAGAAAGCGGAACCAAAATATCGAAGTGATGTTTTTCCACAACACGCGCGCTCGCGCAGCGTGATACAAGTCGCTGAAAATATTGGTCATGGTCAGCCGAACAAAATCATATAGATTGAAGTGCGCTTCGGGATGGATGCGCTTGAATGCCATCGCTTCGCGGCGATAACGATTGAACACGCCGCGCGGCGTTTCATTGTGCACATGCACGATCTCCGCCTCGGCCGCGTACGCAATTTTATATCCCTGCTCCTTGGCCCACTTCGCCCACGCCAAATCCTCCAAGCCGGTCAGCGTTTCATCGTATGGATTTACCTCCCACAAACTTCTTCGGATGGCGGCATTGGCATTATTGCAAAAGGCAATCGCCTGATTCGAATCGCTCGCATCGGGATACCATTGATAATAAATTTGTTGCTCCGAAAATTTTGCTGAATCTGGACCACGCTGTTTGCCGTACGTTAATGCGATGCGCTCATCTTCGAACGGACGAAGCAGAGTCTCCAGCCAATCGGGATAGACCGGATAAACGTGCGCGCTGGCAATAACGATATATTCCCGCTTCGCGGCCCGAACCCCGAAATTGAGCGACCGTCCAAACGTAAACTCCGCTGACGGTATTCTCACGATTCGCGCCCCAAATGACTCGGCAATCAAGACGGTTGAATCGGTTGATCCCGAATCGACGAGAATAACTTCCACATCCTTGACGGTTTGATGTCCAATCCCTTCCAGCAAACGACCAATATGTTTTTCTTCGTTATAAGCGCGGATAACAATA
>JBJKOR010000468.1:0-3483 GCA_046707185.1 Anaerolineales bacterium
GGTGTGTAAGCTATTCAACATCCTCGGTACTTTATGGAGGCCAATTTGAAGTCGAAAGAAATGTCCATTACCATCATCGTTGCCATCATTGGTTTGTGCGGCGTATTTGGAGCCGCCGTCATCAACAACTGGGACAAACTATTCCCTACACCGACCCCTCCTCCTCCAACTCAAATTTCTCCTACTATATCGCCTACTATAACGTCTACCATACCGCCTGCCAGTGGATCAAGTTCTGGGCCTGCATCAACTTGCAACGGCGCAAATGTGGGAGGCGCCTGTTGGTATTTCGGTCCGGAAAACGCCTCCTGTACGGCTGTATGCTCCTCCCACGGCGGATATAGCGATGCAACCAAAAGCTACGCAGGCTCGAGCGGCTCAGCGAGCAACTGCCAAAACGTGATATCTGCATTGAATATCCCATTAGATAACTTCTATTCCACGTCACAAGGAGGGCTTGGATGTTTTGCCATCCAAACAACGAGCGGAAATTATTTTGGGTATTGGGACAAACACCCGACAACGGCCGATGCCACATACTCGACACCGGGCCGGAGGCGGATTTGCGCGTGCTTGCGCTAGAAATTGATTTTTCATCGTTATCAGATCGGCAGCTATGAAGCAACAAAGGTTTAGTAATTAGCAAGCCGCAGACCAAACCCGTCTCAAAGCGAGCGTGATGCATCACGATAAAATGTTACTTTGGTGGCGGGTTTTTCATCTAGCTCTGATAAAATTGACTGATTGAAAAAACAACGAGGAGCAAAAAATGAACTTCATGCGCTTGCATTGGTTTGATGTTGGGTTGGTATTGGCTTTTATTGTTGGCGGCTTTCTGCTATTCAGCAAAACGAATCTGATTTCCTTTTTGTTATGGATAAGTTTAATTTCTTTATTCCTGCATCAATTCGAAGAATATCGCTATCCCGGTTACTTCCCCGGCATGATGAATGTGGTCATGTTTTCCAGCAAAGAACCGGATCGTTATCCTTTGAACACTAATACCGCCATGATCGTCAACGTCGTTGTAGGATGGCTGACTTATTTCCTTGCGGCTGCACTTGGCGAGAATGCAATTTGGTTGGGCATCGCGGCTATGCTGGTTTCGGTTGGGAATTTCGTAGCGCACACATTCCTGTTCAACATCAAGGGCAAAACTTTGTATAACCCCGGCATGTTCACGGCGATCGTTTTATTTGTACCCATCGCTGGATACTTCTTCTATTCGCTCGTTCAAAGTAATTTAGCCGCGCCAACTGATTGGATCATCGGCATCGTTCTTGGCATCCTGCTAAATTATTTTGGCATTCTGAAATTGATTGATTTGCTCAAGGATGAAAATACCGGTTATATCTTTCCGAAACGCTTCTTAGCTCCGATAAAACAATAGACTTCTTGCATAACGCTGTAAGCGCAATGGTATCGACGGTTTCTTTGCCACGGATTACACCGATTTTCACAGATTCGGTTTTAAAAATCCGTGCTAATCTGTGAAATCCGTGGCTAAAAATACTTTTGCAAGAAATCTAATAAAGAAAGCTTTACAACCAATTAGACAAGTACATATCTACCGTAAAAAGCAGGGCACTTCATCAGCTATGTGGTCAATTCATCCAGAGTCTTGTAATGAAAGGAAACTTTGCCAATGAGTCAATCAGAAGACGAACGTGGTGAACAGTTCTACGCGGAGACATATGATGTGTCCGTTCCGGACTGGCCAAACGAAATTGATTTTTATCAAGAGATGGCCGCGAAGGTAAAACAGGCAGGCGGAAGCATATTAGAACTTGCCTGCGGTACGGGGCGAGTGGCCATTCGACTGGCTCACAGCGGAGTACGCGTTGTTGGATTGGATTTATCTACGCATATGTTGGAGATAGCTCGGCGTAAAAGCACGAGTCTTGATAACCTACGATGGGTTCAGGGAAATATGCAATCGTTTCAATTGGGTGAGACATTCGGGCTAATAATTATTACCGGGAATGCATTTCAACACATGAATACACCAGAGGAACAGATGGCATGTCTTGAATGCATCAAGCGCCATCTTCGGCCAGATGCCCAGCTCGTGGTTCATGTAAACCATGATGACTTAACTTGGCTTGGAGGGCTTGTCAGCCAAAAAGAACATCCCTTCGAGCCAGCGGGAAAGTTTATCCGCACTTCTACCGGACATGAGATTCAGTCATATCGTGCTTGGTCCTATGAACCATCCACACAGACCACCACCGTCCATGCCCGTTGGGAAGAATTAGATTCGAGTGGGCACATGATAGATTTTTGGCAGACGGCGCCTGCCCGCCTACACTGTGTCTTCCGTTTTGAGATGGAGCATCTTTTTGCAAGGGTAGGTTTTAAGGTAGATGCGCTATATGGTGACTTTTCTCGAAATGCTTTTACGGACAACAGTCCAGATATGCTCTGGGTCACACACGTAGCATAGCAATACTTCGATCTCTTATACTATTATCAGAAAATCGAATTCGGGTCTTTGCAATTTACCATTGATTACCAAATTCTTTTTCGTCAAGAGGAGCAATGCAGAACACTTCGACGAGTTCATCGCGCGGGTATTTGATCGGTGTCAGCGCCACTGTATTACTTTCCTTCACCGGTATCCTGATCAGCTATCTCGATAAAACCTATAACCTGCCTTCGCTGGTGCTGGCCTTTTGGCGGGAGATTTTTGTCATCGCGGGATTGCTGGTCGTTTTCGCATTATTCAGCCGCGGCCGTTTCCGTCTGGGACTTCCGCACTGGAAATTTTTCATTCTCTATGGTGTGACGCTCGCCTTATTCAACACCACATGGGCGTTCTCGGTTCAGTTCAACGGCGCGGCAGTCGCAACCGTTTTGGCGTATAGTTCGCCCGCCATTGTTGCCATTCTCTCGAATTGGATTTTCAAGGAAGAGATCAACCGCGTCAAATGGATTTCGATTGTCTTGAGCCTCTTCGGAACGGCGCTGGTCTCGGGCGCGGTGGATCCATCGGCGTGGAAAGTCAACCCGCTTGGAATTGTGTTTGGCCTGCTCACTGGACTCTTTTTCGCGCTCTACAGCCTGGTCGGTAAAACGGCCGCGAATAAATCCATCGACCCCTGGACAACCATGCTATACGGCTTCAGCAACGCGGTGGTCTTTCTGTTCGCCTTCAATCTCGCCGCGAACGTTTTGGGCGGAGGAAGCCTCTTCTCGAATTTCATGTGGCTTGGGGCATCGGTTAGCGGATGGGGCATCCTGTTCTTCCTCGGCATCGGTCCGACACTGGGCGGGTTCGGACTCTATTTGATGAGTCTCAACTATCTGTCCGCTACAGTCGCGAATTTGATCGGCACACTCGAACCGGCCTTCACCGCCATCTGGGCCTATTTCCTCCTGAACGAGCAGTTGACCTTCATCCAAATCGTTGGAAGCCTGCTGAACTTTGCCAGCGTGATTCTGCTCCGGCTCGGCGGAGAACGACGCATGGTCGCGGTTTTGGAT
>JBJKOR010000469.1:0-1537 GCA_046707185.1 Anaerolineales bacterium
CTTCCACTTGCGGGCGCGGTGAAACAAGATTGAATTTTGATTCTGTTTTCATACTTTACAAGGATGCGTATTGTAATACCAAATGTCATTGCAAGGAGCCGCGCCGCCGCTTCGACTTCGCGGCGCAGGTGCACCACTCCGCTCAGCGCGACGGTGGCTCACAACGACATCATATAAGCGCGAGCAATTTCTCCGGCTGACGCGCGAACTCTTCGAGTGGAATTTCCTTATTCGTCAATTTCATCAGCGTCTCGGTCAGGACTTTGTTGACCGGCGTGGGGACTCCGAACTTTTCCCCAGCCCTGACGACCGCGCCGTGCAGATATTCCACTTCCGATTTGCCGCGGCTCGAATACAGGTCGATATGGAAGGACGGCATCTTCGCACCGCGTCCGGCTCCGGCGGCGCGCGCCAGGAACGGTTTGGAAAGCCACATCGGCAGGCGCGCCGCAACCGCCAAAGCGCGTGCCGGCGTATGAGGCAGATCAACCACCGGAATACTCTGAGCCTTCATCACCGACAGACATTCGCGCAGCATCTTGATCTCGACCGCATACAGTTTTCGATTCGCAAACACTTCCGCCGCGGACATATTCAGAATCGCGGAGGTTGGATTGGCGATCAGGTTGGTGAGCATCTTGGACCATTTCATGGCCGCCACGTTGGGAAAAGCCTGGGGGTTGAGATAAGCCGATTTAGCGGAAGCCAGCAACTTGTCCGAGAGCGGATGCGTTGTAGCGATGCCGATGCCGCGCAGCCGTTCCAACACAATGTCGCCGATGTCGCGGCGGCCGATCGCGCTGGTCACGGTACCGGGAATGACTTTATCCGCGCCGAGCAGGTTCGCAATCGCCGGTTCATTGTCCACGCCGTTCGACAGGCACAGGATGGGCGGCAGCTTTTCGGCAAAAGGCTTCATGCCCTCCAGCGCCGCGGCAGTATCGAATGATTTGAGCGCAAAGATCGCAAAGTCAAAGGGGCCGTAGCGCAAGGCTTCTTCGAGCGAGGCCGCGACGACAAAAGCCGATGGTGGCAGCGCAAGGATTTGGTTCGTCTTGCGCCGCCGGTCAGCGGTCAGATTCAAACGCAGGCCGCGCTTTCGCAGCACATCGGCAACCGACGGTTGTTCCACAAAGACCAACTGCTCTTCTTGCAATGCAAATGAGCCGCCGATATATGTGCCAATCGCTCCCGCGCCGAACGATAATATTTTTAAGTTAGCCATGTGTTTCCTAGTTTAAAAGTCGAAAAATTTGCAAGTTGACAAGTTAGACTTTCGAACCTTCCAACTTGCCAACTTTTTAACAAAAGAACTATTCAGGAGACTCGAGTTTAATCATCCGCCATTGATGGCGCGACGGCACGTAATGGAATGTCACGAAGCCGGTATTCTCGAACCGAAAGCTGGGGCCGTTCGAATTGGCCTGCACCGGAATTCCAAGGATCGCATATATTACCTTATTCAGCAGGCCGCCGTGAGTCACGATCAAGTATTTCCCGACCGGACGCTGGATAAGTTCATGCACGGCTTTTCCGG
>JBJKOR010000470.1:0-3162 GCA_046707185.1 Anaerolineales bacterium
GGTTGGTCGGATGCGAGTTTATTCCTTCAATCCGAAATATCCATTGCTGAAAGAGTTGAAAAGCTTGGTCGAAAAAGCACTCGCCAATCAAGTTTCGTTGAATGCAGGACGGGCACCTGCTTCCTTACCCAAGAGCCTACAGAGATACTTTTGGGACTATTCTTTCAAGGATCTCTCCTGGTCGAAGGATCGCGATCTGATCATTCGCCGTTTGCTCACGGATGGATCGTGGGAATCGATTCAATGGCTTCGGAAACGAATCGGCGATGAAGAGTTGCGAAGGTGGTTGGTCGCTCATCAGATGCGCGGACTCAACCCGCGCCAAATTCGCTTCTGGTCACTCGTATTGGCATTGCCCAAATTGAAGGTGGAGACCTGGACGCGTATGGCCCGTTCATCTCCGTGGAGTAAGCGATGAAATTTCATGTCGAAGGCTTGAATAGCAAACAGTTCCAGATCTTGCGCAAATTCGGAAGGGAGTTTGATCGGCGCGGCTTTTATCTGGGTGGAGGCACCGCTTTGGCGATTTACTTCGGCCATCGCCTTTCCGTGGATTTGGATTGGTTCACATCGAACGCGATTGAAGATCCGCTCTTGCTGGCAGAATCCCTTTGCGGGTCTGGCTTGGGTTTCAGGACCACCCAAAGCGCGCCGGGCACGTTGCATGGCACGTTCATGGGCGTACGTGTTTCTTTTTTGGAGTATCGTTATCCGCTCCTGCAATCTTTAATGCCATGGAAGGAAATGAACTGCTCGTTGGCGTCTTTGGATGATCTGGCCTGCATGAAGCTTTCCGCCATAGCCAACCGTGGAGCGCGCAAGGATTTTTGCGACATCTATATGCTTGGTACCAAACATCGCTCGCTGCCCGAAATGCTTCGCCTCTACCAACGAAAGTTCAAGATGGATGACATTGGTCCCGTCTTGTATGGACTCTCCTATTTTGATGATGCAGAGAGCGAACGCATGCCGCGTATGCTCTTGAATGTCCAGTGGCGGACAATCAAACAAGCCATTCAGGAATGGGTTAAAGAGGTCGGACGAGTCTGATTCACGACCAAAGAGAAATTTCAATGACCGCTTAATCCAACTGAAATTCAATTAGGCGTGAATCTCTTAAAGGTATATATCTGCTATAAGGGAGGAACACCTTTGAAGAATCATTCTCAGCTTTCGTCTTGTGGATGGAAGTCTCGTCCATCTCTTCCATCCTTTCCATAGGTTATCGAGTTTAAAAAGACAATAAGCTAAATAACTCTATGTAATCAATGGATGAGCCGTTACTTGACTTTGAAAGATCAAGTTTCTATAATGCCGTCCATGCAACAACCCTTACTTACCAGTGATGAAGTCGTAAAGATTTTGAAAGTCAGCCGATCCCTTGCTTATCTAATGATGAAGCGCGGTGATTTTCCCGTAATCCACGTTGGAAGTGCAATACGTGTTAGACCGGAAGATCTGGAAAGTTATATCGCTGGCAATGCAACACAGAGCAATCCAATGTTGCCAACATCTGTTGAGAAAAGTAAGTCAGCATATGGGTTACAATAACGCGGACACGCTATGGCACCTTAACAGTCAAATAGTACAGTCATCGAAACTCATTCCTACAGACTTGACCCTCCAAGAATGGAGGTATACACATGGCAAAAAGAAGAGCAAACCATGAAGGCACGCTCTATCAACGAAAAGATGGTCTCTGGTGTGCGCAGGTCAGTCTGAATGGACGAAGACTAACAAAATACGGCAAAAGCCAAGCCGAATGTCGTGAATGGATTAAGGCGACCCTGGAACGGATCGATGGTGGTTTGACCTTTGAAAGTACAAAGATCACCTTAGAGCAGTTCTTGAGAACATGGCTGGGCAACAAGGCGCTGTCTGTCAGACCGTGGACAGCGCACGGGTATCGCGGCACAACCGAACGAGATATTCTTCCCTACCTTGGCAAAATGCGGTTGCAGCAAATCCAACCGGATCATCTCAAACGTCTATATGCTCGGCTGAAAGAGGAAGGTAAGGGAGCGCGCATGATTCAATTGGTGCATGTGGTGCTGCATGCGGCGCTGCAACAGGCAGTAAAAGAAGGCATCCTGAGTCGCAATCCAGCAGATGTGGTTGAGAGGCCGAGAGCGGAGCGTAGGGAGTTTCAAATCCTGAACGAAGAACAGGTCCAAAAATTTATGATTGCCTGTTCCGGTTCACCCTATGAAATGCTGTTTTACTTGGCTCTTGCGAGTGGGATGCGCAAAGGAGAATTGTTGGGTCTGAAGTGGTCTGATCTTGATAAGGAGAAAGGAATCATCCTGGTTCAGCGGCAGCTTCAACAAATCTCTGGAAGGTTTGAACTTGTGCCACCCAAAACGAAAGCTGGACGGCGCCAGATTCAACTTGGCCATGAGACATTGAAGAGACTGGAAGCTTATCGAAGGCTTCAAACCCCGAATGGTAACCCGTGGATAGAGGATAGTCTGATATTTACCAGCAGACTAGGCACTTTTCTGGATAATAGCAAGGTCTCTCGAGAATTCAAGAAGGTACTGAAGAAAGCAGGTCTCCCTAATATCCGCTTTCACGATCTGCGCCACACATCGATTTCTCTTCTGCTGGAGATGGGCACGCCAGTCAACACAGTGCAACAGCGATCAGGTCACTCGAAGGCGAGTATCACCACCGATATCTATGGCCATCCCATGGCGCGGTCGCAAGATGAAGCCGCGCAGAAGATCGAGGAAGCGATTACTCCAATTGCAGTAGATTTGCAGTAAATTATAGTAATGGAAATCCTCTAATGAGCTTAAAACACGCTTTTCCACGAAAATCTTCGAGTATAATGCCAGTGCCGAAGGAGGGAATCGAACCCTCAATCCCGAAGGAACACGATTTTGAGTCGTGTGCGCTCACCACTGACCTACGGGCCCGTTGTAACATGTGGACGATATGCTCCATATAGTACATTTCTTTATTCAAAAATCTAACTTTGGAGTATGAAACTGTCCAATGATAGCACAGCTTCCATAGCGTTTGCAGTAAATTTCGAGTCGCCCGGTCGGTCTGTAGCCGAGGAAGAAGTCGCCATTATCACTGGACTTTGAATTTGTAGTTGCATGGGAAACTCGAGAAATATTCTCAATCAGTTCGAATCAGAAGTTTGAGAGTTCGAGT
>JBJKOR010000471.1:0-2400 GCA_046707185.1 Anaerolineales bacterium
CCAGAAAGCCATAATGTAAAGCCAACTGCCGGTAGGCTTCTCCCAAGACGGGATCATGCACCAGCGCTTCGCTCACCGCCGCTTTTAAATTGTCGGGGATGACTCGCTTGGGCACACCATTAAAAAATTCGAACGTTCTCTTGTGTAGTCCGATCCAAGTACTGACCTTTTGATCGAAGACCAACTCAGCATACTGGTGGCGGCTATAACACAAGGTCGCTACGAACACATAGGCTCGCCTCAGCCGCCCACTGATCGGATCGAACAACATCCCCACATAGCCGAAGTCCACCTGCAGGTCCTCCCCCGGTTCGCTGTGCACCCGCACCACCACTTCCATTTGCTTCGGCTCGATCCGATGCACGAACCGCCGGATCGCACCATACGCACCCTTGAATCCATAGTTCTCTTGCAGCCTTTGCCAGATGGCGGTCATCTCGACTCCTTGTTTCCGCCACTCCTCCACTTGTTTCCGATAAGGCTCCACGCTGGAAACCTGCCGCGCAGTTTGTATATTTGCTCCGAGCATATCCTGCAACTCTGCTTCACTCGGAAGCGCACTCCCTGGCTCCAAGTAATCATGCTGTTTCGCCAGCTTCCCGTACTTCCGCACTGTGAGCCGGGCGAGGTTCATATCTTGAGCAATTCTGCGCTCGCTTTCGCCCAGCTGCAATCGCCGAACGATCTCCTGTATCTGGTTCATAAGCTTCCTCTTCATCTAGCACCTCCAGTTCATCACTGAAGGGATTGTGCCACATGCAAGAGGTGGTACACATCCGGCGACTCCCCCTGGTATACATGAGCCGACTCCGACTGGTCTACATCGGGCGACTCTACCCGGTATACATCAGCCGACTCTCACTGGTATATATTAGCACGGCCAATGACAGGGGTGAGCAGTCCGAGAGCGCTGTGATGATGTTCATAGTTGTACCAATCAAAGAAGGCATTCGCCCACGTGTGCGCATCTTGTGGGCAGCCAAAGCGCTTGGGATAATCGGGACGATATTTCAACGTTTTGAACTGTGATTCGGAAAACGGATTATCGTTGGAGACATGCGGACGGGAATGCGTTTTGGTCACACCCAGATCGGCCATAAGGAGCGCCACGGGCTTGGAAGTCATCGAACTGCCGCGATCGGCATGAATGGTCAATTGACCTGGCGTGATCCCTTGGCGGATGCATGTGGCTGCAATCAATTCTTCCGCCAAGGCGGCCGACTCTCGTTCAGCAATCATCCAACCGACCGAGTAGCGGCTGAACACATCCAGAATGTTGTAGAGATAATAATAGGTCCATTTGGTCGGTCCCAGCAATTTGGTAATATCCCAACTCCATAGCTGGTTCGGACCGGTGGCCAGGAGCTCCGGCTTGGCGTAATGGGGGTGCCGCAATTGATTCCGGCGTTCCCGCACTTCTTGATGTTCTTCCAGGATGCGATACATCGTCCGCCAGGAACATAGATACTGACCTTCGTCCAACAAGCTCGCATACACTTCACGCGGCGGCTGGTCTTGAAAGCGAGAACTATTCAGCATATCCCGAACCGTCTCTTTTTCAGCCCGGCTCAAAGCGCGCGGCGAAGGGCGATGTACGATTGCACTTGGCGTGGTGTCGATCTTTCTCTGGCGCACCCGATACAGGCTGCTGCGCGGTACCCCCAACACCTGGCAGGCTCTCTTCACACTGATCTCTTGTGCCAGTTGTTCTGTAGTCTCAATCATTTCGGCTGTTCCTCTTCGCCCTTCTCCTCCAATGGCACACCCAGAATTTGTGAGACTTTTTTTTGGACTTCAATAATGAGTTTAGCTTTGCGCAATTCTTCGCACAACTGTTCATTCTCACGCTTCAGCCGCGTGTTCTCCTTGGCTTGCTCATCCTCTTTCGGTCCGCGGCGTTGCGGTGTCAATCCATCCAAATCACCTTGCTCGCGTTGACGCCGCCATTTCGTTAGATTGGACGAGTACAACCCTTCACGTCGCAACAATGCTCCAATCTCCCCGCTGCCGCGGCAAGCTTCTGCTTCCTGCAAGATCCGCAACTTGTATTCCGCGGAGTAGGTCCGGCGTTTGGCCCTGGCCACTACTTCTGTGCTCGGCCTCTCTTCCATTAGTACACTATCTTTCATGTTCTCTATCATTAAATTCTCTCCTCCGTCCTCTACACTAAATTATTCGCGGAGGTGTCTCACTATTATAGTCACAGAGGGCCGATCATGAAGATGATGACCGCCAGCGTCGCTCCCTTCATTGGGAGCGTGGATTGAAACTCCTTAAAAAAACCGGCGCGAGTCCGCAACAGAAGTCGCTCCCTTCATTGGGAGCGTGGATTGAAACCGCCGAATTGCGCGCATTGACCGTATTCTGATAAGGTCGCTCCCTTCATTGGGAGCGTGGATT
>JBJKOR010000472.1:0-3280 GCA_046707185.1 Anaerolineales bacterium
TCACGATTTCTTTTATGCAGGGACTCTATCTGTCTTTGGCTCTGGAGCAACAAAGTTTCTCGGCAGGACACCCCCCTCGGTGACAATGCGGGGCACGATCTCCTCCCAACCGACCGCCAAGATATGCAGCCCGATCACGCCCTGCCCTCCAAACTTCTTGATCTTCTCGATCAGTTCCAACGCTATCGTCACGCCTTCCTCCTGTGCATTGCCGGCTTTATCTGCCGCTTCCATGCGTTTGATAATCGAATCGGGAACGAACACGCCCGGCACTTCATTATTCATGTATTTCGCCATCTTCAAAGTTTTCAGCGGTGTGACGCCAATCAGGATATAAACTTTATCGAGGATGTTCCGCTTGGCAAGTTCATTCAGCCAGATTTCCATGTGATCAGTATCGTAAACCAAATTGGTTTGGAAGAATTGCGCTCCGGCATTGACCTTTTAATGTACGCGTAAAGCCTGGAACTTGGGTTCGCTTGCAAAGGGCGAAGCGGCCGCGCCGAGGAAGTAACGAGGCGGCGTCTTGATGTCGCGGCCATCCATGTATTTACCCTCATCACGCATCCGACGCAAAACCCACAACATTTGAATCGAGTCGAGGTCAATGATGTCCATTCGTCCGCGCGGCGCAGGAGCCATCTTCATCGAGTCGCCGGAGATACAAAGGATGTTACGAACACCAAGATCATAGGCACCAAGCACCTCGGATTGGAGACCGACGCGCGTCCGGTCGCGCGCCGCAATCTGCATCACCGGTTCCGCACCCTGTCTGACCGCCATTGCGGAACAAGCCCAGGAAGCCGTGCGCGGCGTGGCAGATGGGTTATCCGTAAAATTGATCGCCGCCACATAAGGCTTGACGATCTCAATATTCCTATACATCTTTTCGGTCTTGGCAGAAATGGGCGGTGCGACTTCCGCGGTCACCACGAATTCACCTGCCTTGAGTCTGCGTTCCAATTCGGAGACCGGCTCGGTATATTTCGGCGCGTGATATAGACTATCACCCTGCCACCAATCCGGCTGGCGAACCGGACGAAAAACGGAATCCCAATTGGCTTTGCGAAGATTCGGGTCGCGTGAGATCAAACCCGATAAGAATTTGCCTATCCCGACTTTCTGAATTTGATGGATTACATCGCCCCACGTTTCCCCGCCGATCTTATCCCAATCGAGCGGCGGAAGCACTTCCAACAACATCTCCTGCCGCCCCATCATAAATGCGCGGTCATAGATCTGATACCAAACGCAGGGACGCGTTTCATCCACATAGCAATACGCTTCGGTCGAGCCTCCACACGGGCCATTGCGCTCGCCCTTGGGACATTCCATCGGGCAAATAAATGCAGTCTCCTGCAGCAGACAGTTGCCGCACATGCGGCATCCAAACATTGGACTTTTGATGGCATATTCAAGAGTCTCCAGGGCTTGGTTCCCCAACGTTTCGCGCTTGAACGGATAAAAGCGCGGCTGCCAGCGGCGACCAGGTGTAAAACCGGGCATGATTTCTCCTTCGGAGAAAAAGAGCAGATAATTAGAGATTAGATGAGGAGTAACTGTTTCTACTCTCTGTTCTCTACTCTCTTCTCCATAATTCATCAAGTACGAATCGTAGGTCGCTTTTTCAATAAAATCTGCGACGTTTTCCAGATCGCCGATTGTTCGGGGTCGGATAAATCGAAATCTTCGATCTGGGGATTTTCATCCGCAATGGTTCGTTCTGCATCTTATTGTAGACGCGTACCAGCAGATTGCTAGTGTCTTTCGTCTCTATCCGGCGGATGACATCATTCTGCTTTTGGAAGTGAACAATGAGAAAAGTTGGGTAGCGGCACAGAGTAAGCGATGATTCTCAACGCGAATTTCACGAATGTGCAAATGCCGCGAATTGTTTCTGGATTTGTTCACAAATTCGCCGATTCGCTCCCCTCGCGTTCCCAAAGCGACGGCTGCGACTCGGCGCCACTTACAATAGACCACTACCCAAAGCTGGATGGATCACTTTAGCGCAACGACTCAGCGAGTTAGTTCAGTTAACCCGCCGAGTTAGGTGAAATGACTCACCGAGTCACTTCGATTAACACGCCGAGTCATTTCGATTAACACGGCGTGTTAATCAATGAATCATTCCGTGTTAAATGATGTTTCCTTCCGTATTATTTGGTCCGCCAACGTTGGAATCAAAAACGCCGATGGAATTTTGAGAATTGCTTGAAGGCATTGTTGAATGATAAAACGCAAAGCCGGGTTGTATAATATCAAAAATAAAATTCAAGGATCAAGCTATGAAAAGGATTGCGCTGCTGCTTTTGGCATTTACATTCATATGGACTGCATGCAACACTGAACTTGCCCAACAAGCTCCGGCAAGCCCAACTGGAACCCCAACCAAAACAGCTACCGCTGCACCAGCCCCTACGAGTGAGGCGGCTACAGCAGGGACGCCAAACCTACAAGCGACGGAGACGACAGTGATTGGGACGGGAACGTTTGCTCCTGGAGTCACGGGGACGCCGCCAGCGGTGGAGCCGATAGCTTCGCTTGAAGATGCGGGGATCCAGCCTGAGAAGACGCTGCAACTCGATGGAACCTATCAGGGCATTGCCGTGAAAGGGGGGATCATTGTCGACCAGTCTATCACTGATGTTATCGGTAATATGAATGTCCCCAAAACAACGTGGGATAATGCTGCGGTTCTCACGCTTTTCCACTACTTATGGTATTACGGGCCCGACTCGGCTAGCCATGTAGGGAAGCTGACCAACCCGACGCCAGATGACTGGAATCAGTGGCTAGCAGGATTCAAGGCTGCGCAAGACCCGATCACACCGGCCGATATGCGGGCCGCATGGTTTGCCAAGAATAGTATCCACGCGCCGGTCGTGGGCGCGGATGGCGGGCAGCATGATGCTGTGATCGAGCTCTTTAACAATACTGGTACTCCTGCTAATCCCGGCGCGGTGGCGGTTGGCAGCTTGGAGTTTGTTTTTACTGATGGTGCCAGTAAATGCATAGCGTATAGTCCTTCTTACAAAGGGGCAGCAGGCGGGTTGGGGTACGGCAATGTGCTGGTAGAAAATGGTCGTGGAGGTGAGATTTTGGTTGTATGTATGTCTCCCATAAAAGATATGACTGATTATGATAACGGACAGCTAACTGGGTACTTCGCTGCCCTACCCGCGTTTATCCCCCAGTTTTGGGGAGATTATAGGATTGGTTTGGGTACGGTGGATATTTTTAGTGACTATCCTGATATGGATATACAAAATGTATTCTC
>JBJKOR010000473.1:0-1320 GCA_046707185.1 Anaerolineales bacterium
TTACCAAGTCCCTGTTGGACTCTTATGATTGGGGCTACGGCGGCTGGGGAGGTGCACCCAAATTTCCCCAGCCAATGATAATCGAATTTCTTCTTCGGCGGTCATTGTCCACTTCGCCTCAGCACCAACAAATCCTGAAAGCGATACTACACGTTCTCAACGCCATGTCACGAGGCGGCATGTATGATGTAGTTGGTGGCGGATTCGCCCGCTATAGCGTGGATAACTTCTGGAGAACGCCGCATTTTGAAAAAATGTTATATGATGATGCTCAACTCGCTTCCGTGTATCTGCATGGCTATCTGGTTACAGGTGAGATAGAGTATCGTCAAGTGTGCGAGGAGACCCTGGATTTCATTCTTCGTGAAATGACGCATCCGGATGGAGGATTTTATAGCAGCCTGGATGCCGATTCAGAAGGCGAAGAGGGAAAGTTCTACGTCTGGACCCAGAGTGAAATTCAAAGTGTTCTCGGTCCGGATTTGGATTTCTTTAGAACGGCCTACGGAATTACTCCACAGGGAAACTGGGAAGGGAAAACGATCCTACAACGCTCCTTGGATGATTCCACATTGGCCGCTCGCTTCAAGTTGGATATTGAGACTGTGCACGCGAAATTAACCGAATGTCATTCCAAACTTCTTGCAGCCAGAAATACTCGTATCCGCCCCGGCACCGATGATAAAGTCTTGGTGATGTGGAATGCCTTGGCGTTATCAGCCTTCGCCGAAGCGGGTCGCTATCTTGGGAGGAAAGACTATCTGGATGCCGCACGCCGCAATGCCCGCTTCTTGCTAAACAACCTATATAGTGAAAACCGCTTGTTGCGTTCATGGCGGGATGGGAAGGCCAAACACAATGCCTATCTCGAGGACTATGCAGGTTTGATTGTGGCGCTCTTGACACTATATCAATCCGACCCGAATCCTGAATGGTTTGCAACTTCTTTGAAACTGGCCGATGAAATGATCGCACATTTTATTGACCCCAACGGAGGCTTTTTCGATACCCGCGACGATCACGAAACATTGCTCGTTCGTCCCAAGGATATCCAAGATAATGCCACACCTTCCGGGAATGCATTGGCGGCTATTGCGCTACTCCAGCTGGCGACCTATGGAGATCGTACTGAATGGCGCGGTGTAGCAGAGGATATGCTTGCCTCCATACAGAATGCTGTGTTGCGTTACCCCACCGCTTTTGCACAATGGCTGTGCGCCGCTGATTTTGCGGTCGGACCAACTCATGAAGTTGCAATCATTGGTGATCTTGATAATCCCCAAACAAATGAATTTTTAGAAACCCTTTGGAAAAGTTACC
>JBJKOR010000474.1:0-1324 GCA_046707185.1 Anaerolineales bacterium
CTTGATGCTGTTGGACAGTGGTCGTTATCTCCCCTTGACCTTGCGCGGGCTGTGAATCCTGATCGACTGGCTGCCCCTCGTTTTCGGATATCGGCGTTTGCGATTCTGATGGTTTTGGACTCAAGTCCGGTTTTAGCAACTGGGTCAGTTGTCCCCGCGCTTCAAGATTATTCGGGTTAATGGCCAATACCCGACGAAAGCAATATTCACGTTGGTCGGATTCGGAAACACAGAATCCCAACCCCAACCAACCCCTTTCGGAGTTTGGATCAATTTTGACTGCTTGTGCAAACAAGGCAGTTGCCCTTGACAAATCTCCCGATCGAAATGCGGCGATGCCTGCGCTCAAAACTTCTTCTATGTTCACGATATCCTCCGCCTGATTTTTGAATAATGATACGGATATTTTAATTCCAAAATGCGAGCTTGGGTGACTTATAAAAGCAATTGCTCTCCATCTTTTGTGTTCTTGAAACTTCTATAAATTGAGCGCCTTCAAAAAATCGATTGTCATTCGGGCGGTCGCGCCCCAAAGCAATTCACCGTCGTAGGGATGATAGATGATCAATGAGCGCTTCCGGCCCGGCATCGTAAATTCCCAGCGGTTATTTCTTTCCGCGAGCCAATTCAGCGGAATGGTGAATACACGCTCGACTTCATCTTTTCCAAGACGAAGCACGGACGGCCATTCGATGATGCCGACTACGGGCGTCACGCGAAAACTTGTGATCGTGATCATATTGGCGATTCGTCCCAACACACGAACTTTCTGCGGATCGATTCCGACCTCCTCGTTGGCCTCGCGCAAAGCAGTTTGTTCGGGAGTCGTTTCACCCTCATCGCACGCGCCGCCGGGAAACGAGACCTGCCCTTTGTGACTCTCCACTTTATCGGTGCGACGCGTGAAAAGCAAATGCCATTCGCCATTCTGTCGAAGTAAGGGAATCAGCACCGCCGCGCATTTCAAATGTGTTTCGCGGGTGAGATCGATCTCGGCGTATCCGTCGGACGATGGAGCGGTTTCAATTGCTTCGCGCAATTTTGATCTGATGAACTCCTCACTAAGGAATTGCTTCATAAATCATTCTACTTTTTTGTACATGGAAAGCACGGATGAACGCAGATTCCCTTAAGAGATTTTCTGTAAAACTCCGTGTAATCCGCGTTATCCGTGTACGAAGAGTCATTCTTCTTTCTCGTCAACGCCTGCGCCGATTTCTTCGACCAAAGCCGCGCCGCGCTTATCTTCGCTTGGTTCGATTCTCCGCGCGAAAACCAAAAAGCCGGTATGTGCCACCATGCGGTCGGTTGGGCGTAAGCGCGT
>JBJKOR010000475.1:0-5580 GCA_046707185.1 Anaerolineales bacterium
CTGACTCAACCGCCAGCCGCATTTCCGACAATTGCTTCGGCTTTAAGATTTTGTTCAACGAAACTTCGTCCTGCATCCGTTCACGGCGGCGGCGCAGGATTTCCTGCTCTTCATCCGACGTTGGATAACCCACCGTTACTTTCAACATAAAGCGGTCGAGTTGAGCTTCGGGCAACGGAAAGGTTCCCTCGTATTCAATCGGATTTTGAGTTGCCAGCACGATAAACGGATCGGGCAGCGAAAGCGTTTCGCCTTCCAGAGTCACCTGCCGCTCCTGCATCGCTTCGAGCAAAGCCGATTGCGTTTTCGGCGAAGCGCGGTTGATCTCGTCCGCCAGCAGGATGTTCGTGAACACCGGTCCTTTGCGTAATTCGAATTTATTCTTACTGCGATTGAACACATAACCGCCGGTGATGTCGCCGGGCAAAAGATCAGGAGTAAACTGAATCCGCTTGAAGTCGAGGCCGAGAACCGCAGCAAAACTGCGCGCGATCAAGGTCTTGCCGAGTCCCGGATAATCTTCGAGTAATACGTGTCCACCCGCCAACGCAGCAGACATGATCATCTCGAGCAAGCCATGCTTGCCGACGATGGCACGCTCCACCTCGGCAATACTCTTCTGGCTCCATAACGCAACCTCACGAATCTCTGCCATGTTCACTCCAATCTCGATTCGAGATAATCCACCGCTTCCTTTGGATTCAAATCCAACGGTGTGGGCGAACGGCGGATAAAACGATGCGCGGGATGCGGATAATCCGCGAAGGACTTGTTGATACCGGCATCCAAATAACGTTCCACCGCTTCCTTCTCCGCCGTTGTACGGTCATCCGTTTTCAGATCGATTCCAACGCTTTGGGCCAACCTGCCCAAGCGGTGCGCGATCAGCCATTTGAAATAAACTCCATCACGGGCTTTGATCATCCACGTTGACAGCAACTCTACTTGTCCCTGCACCGGTTTGGTCTTGACGGCTTGTCGTCTCGAAAAACGGTCTTCGGGAGTAAAGCTGGAGAGCAACATAAAGCCCAGGATCACAAGCATCAGAATCCAAATAATCAGCTGCGGCACAAAGGAATAATAGAAAGCGATCACCGCAATGAGATACGCCACCGGCACGACGATCACTTTATAAACCACATCGCGCAGGAAAAATGCGGTGATCAGGGAAACGGCCAAAGCGGCAATCAGCAGCCAGCGGCGACGTTCGATCATCAAGCTGCTCCGCAATATTCCACGATGGAATTCAAACAGGATACAGCTTCGTCGACATCCTTCTGATTCGATTTCCCCGCGCCATATCGAACGGATTCGAACAAACGCGTCAGGCGCGCCACAGCATTGGCGGGCAAACCGGCGCGTTCCAGCCGATCCGCAAATTCGCGCGGTGTCATCGATTCGGCGCGCCGCAGGCCGCGCTGCGTATCGACGACTTCGCTCATGCGGGCATACGCCTGAATAATGACGTCTTCCAATTTATTTCCATAAGCCAAATCGGTCAGCGAAGAGCGCGCCACCGCGGCCAAGCCTTCCAATGGCCGATCCATGTGAGGAACGTGGAAACGCGTCCAGAAACGGAACGCGGCCCAAATCAAGGCCAGAAGCGCCAGTGAAACGCCAACGCCGATGAGGTAGATGATCCAGGGCGCCACCAGTGGCGGAGTAAAACGTGATGGATCAAAGGCTTGTGACGAGTCCGGTGAAGCCGCTCCGTTGGCACTGGCTAAATTCAAATTCAAACCCGGAAGCTGAATAAGTCGATTCTTGAGCAGGAATAAAACCGCCGCGATCACAAGGGCGAAACGAAGCGCCTGCATGATAAGACGCCCGCGCATCTCGGCTGGAATCATGAAAAGGAACAAGATCACGCTGGCCAGCAACGCAGCCAGAAGTAGAAGCTGCTTCCACAACGGAATTTCGGCGACCTGCTTAACCGCGTGACTCAACGCACCCGGCATGGCTGCATACGACGACCCGCCGCCGCCCAGCGGTTTCCCCGGATTGAAGTGGACAACGCGCACACTCGGAATCAGGAGAAGCAATGCAAGCAGGGAGAACAGAAAGAGAGAAAAAAGCCAACGCTTGCGCGTCATAGTTGGAAATTTTACCACTCGGAAAAAGATGCTTTCGATTCTCAATTCTCGAATCTTGTATATGTTATACTGACGCGAGTATGAGCGATTGTGATGGCACACTTCCGCCGCAAGCCCGCGATGGACTGAAGCTCTTCAACGAAAGAAAGTATTTCGAGGCGCATGAAGCGCTGGAACTCGCCTGGAAAGCAGAAGGCGGAAAAGTGCGCGAGCTATATCAAGGCATCCTCGAAGCCGGAGTGACATATCTTCATATTGCGCGCGGCAATTATCCCGGCGCGGTCAAGGTCTACGGGCGGTCGATGAGATGGCTGAGACAATTTCCTGAAACTTGTCGCGGCGTGAACGTGGAACAATTGCGAAACGATCTGACCGCCGCAATCGACGAAGTCCAACGGCTGGGTGCGGGCCGGATTCGCGAGTTCAATCGGGATTTGTTCAAGTCGGTCATCTGGAAGGAAGATCAAGATGAACAATGATGCAGAAAGTGAAGAATTACAAAGTAAAACAAAAAACGCAGAGGCCGAAACGCAAAACGGAATAAGCAAAACGCAAAGTGGAAAGCTCGAAATAATCTGCGAACGTTGTGGATGCAAAATGTATGAAAGCAACTGTAAAGTCGTATGTCCCAATTGTGGAAACCGCTTCGATTGCTCGGATTTGAATATTTATTTCGATTGATGGAACACAGGAATCAAAATCGAAACCATGAAGCGCGGAATAAAATTAAACTTTCTTAAAGAATCTACGATTCATGCACATTGACCTCTTGTATTCTACAAGCATTGTTATATACTAGGCGATTGAATTTTTCTGGACAGGAGTACACACAGATGCACACGACAAAGGAGCCTGGCGCAGACCAACCTCCAAGTCGCCGGCTTAAACGTTACTGGCGGGTGGCCGTGTTGGCCAATATCAAGGATGAAAAAGTTTCCCTGCCTCCCGGCGTTCCGCCTGATGCGTATGCCGACTTTGACCATATCGAAACAATCCAACATATTCGCAATGCTATTGAAAGCGACGGCCATCAAACCAAGTTCATCATGGCCGATCAAGCCCTCCCATTCGCCCTAAACGACTTCAAGCCTGATATCTGTTTCAACATCGCTGAAGGATTAGGCGGCGACGCGCGCGAAGCGCAGATCCCCGCCCTCCTGGAATTGATGCGGATTCCGTACACCGGTTCGCGCGTCCTGACCAACGGCATCTCGCTCGACAAGAACCTCACCAAACGCATCTGGCGGGACCGACACCTGCCGGTCGCGCCCTTCCAGGAATTCATCAGCGGCGATGAGCCCCTCCGTCCGGAGTTGAACTTTCCGCTGTTCGTCAAGCCATCGCGTGAAGGAACCGGCATGGGCGTGGACTTGAAGGCGATCGTCAAGAATGAAAAGGAACTGCGCGAACGCACTCGCTGGGTCATCGAGAATTACAGCCAGCCTGCCTTGGTCGAGACATTCCTTCCGGGACGCGAATTCACCGTGGGCATCATGGGCCGTTCCGATGTAAAGCTGTACAGCCGTCATCCCGAATGGTATGAGAAGGATGGATTTCATCGTTTCCCGATCCTGGAGTTGGACAGCAGTCGCTCGGTCACACCGCAAGTCTACAGTCAGGCGGCGAAATCCAAATCCATTGGCGAGGAAGGCGCACCGGGATATTTCTGTCCGGCGAAGATCGAACCCGAATTAACCAAGAAATTGCATTACCTCGCCTACCGCGCTCACACTCTATTGAACGCGCTCGATATTTCCCGCACAGACATTCGTCTCGATGCGGAGGGCAATCCGCGTTTACTGGAGATCAATACCCTGCCCGGCCTGACGCCGGATTACAGCGATTTATGCCTGCAAGCCAGTGCGGATGGAATCTCCTATAACGACTTGATTTTGGAAATTCTTTATATGGGTGCCAGTCGTTGGGGAATGCTCGAGCCGCGCGAAGTTACATCGGAAGTGAATAAACGCAGATAAATAATGGGCCTCTTGCAAAAGTAATTCTTTTTACCTCGCTCAAGGCGGCAGTCCCCGCCGCCGCCCGCAGGGTGCTTCGCGAGGGACTGCGGCGGAAGTACTTATGCAAGAGTTCTACAAAAAAGCCTGGGGATTGCGCCATTCGTTTGGGTAGCGCAACCGTTTATTAAAATAATATGTGAACAAGCCCACTTTCCTTCACAATAAACGCACATCCTTCTCAATAGTTTTTCAACTTCTTATACTATATTCCATCCCGCGTAATAAAGCGTCTAAAAGGAGTTACTTTCCATGTCAGCCACCAACGAGGAATCACCCACCTCTGTACCTCTCACTCGCAGAAAAAATCCCTGGTATATCATCGGCTCAATTATTCTGATTTTGTTGATCGCAGGCGGATATTGGTATTACCGATCCACCCAGAAAAAAAGTAACGCTTCTTCCGGCCAATCGCTGCAAACCGCAACCGTCCGTCGCGGGAATATCGTGATCAGCGCCAGCGGCACGGGAACCGTTACCGCCGCGGCAACCGCCAATTTAGCCTTCTCCAACAGCGGTTCGTCCAGCAGCGCCAACGCCACTTTGACCAAGCTCAACGTGCAGGTCGGTGATCAAGTCAAGGCTGGCGAAGTCCTGGCCGTTGAAGATAACACTACCCAAACCCAGGCTTTGGCGCAAGCACAGTTGAATCTCGCTCAATTGACGTCCCCGTCTGCAGTCGCCACAGCACAGGCAGCAGTAGCCACGGATCAAACTAGTGTAGCCAATGCTCTTCAAACTTTGGAGTTTTACATCAGCCCTCAACGATATGAATGGGAACAACAAGTAGCCACTGCACAACAAGCCCTGACCAACGCTCAACTGGACGCGCAAGCCAACCCCTCGCCGGCAGCCACGCAAAAGGTTCAGGATGCCCAAAAGGCGCTTGACTACGCCAACCAAAAATTATTGGGAGCAGAAGATTGGTACAACACAACATACGTCCCCCAGCATTTTAAGTACAACGTCAGCAGCATCAGCGGGTCATCCAGCGGTGGATTTGGTCATCATGGTGGGGGCAGCAGCCAGACCACCAAAGTCATCAGCCCGCCGACCTCCACAATGATCGCCGGCAAGCGCGCGGCGTTAGCCTTGGCTCAAGCGAATTTGGTGCAGGATCAAGACCTCGTCACCGCTCTCACTACCGGCACCATCCCTTCCGGTGCAACGGGCGCCAGCATCCTTGCCCTCCAGCAGGCTCAGGTCGCTTTCCAGACCGCCCAGACCAACTTCAATAACACCGAGATCATCGCTCCCTTCGACGGCACCGTCACCGCCGTCAACAACACCGTCGGTGATACCGTCGGCACTTCCACTGTCATCACCATCGCCGATATGTCCCAGCGCCTGCTCACCGTCTACATCGATGAGTCCGACCTCGACAAACTCGCCCTCGGCGAAGAAGTCCAGGCTACCTTCGATGCCATCCCCAACCAAACCTTCACCGGCAAGATCACCCAGATCGTCCCCGC
>JBJKOR010000476.1:0-1816 GCA_046707185.1 Anaerolineales bacterium
ATCTTTAAGAGCAAAAAGACATCCAAATCACCGGCCATCAGTCCATAATTGGTATTTGCTTTTCTGTTTTTAAGGTTCAGTTCAATTGCACTTTCTTTGTGTTCTATTCTGCTACTCTAAAGTCAAGTTATTTATATCAGATGCGCTGTTAATAGTTTTCAAAAAAAGAACCGTTTCTCATGGATATAAAAGTCCCTGGTCCACTTATAGATGCTTCTCCAATTGTCTTCGAGTAATGTGGGAATATCCATGCGCTTCGCCGTTTTTATATACTCGAGGAATCCATCGAGCAACAACCGATATTCCTTTGCCTGTACTCCGGCGATGGAAATATAGGGAAAGCGCGGCGAACTTAATCGCGTCACTGCCGTCAGCCATAACAAGCGTCGTTCCTGGGCAAGTGCATCCACCAACATGGCCTGCTCAAGCATATCTGCGCAATGAATGATCCAGGCCTTGGTAATCTTCTCAGCGGGCCATGTGGGCCATTTCGTATGCACATTAGCAGGGTGATATCGTTTATGATACAGTTCGAGCGGAACGCGCAGCAATTCGCCCGAACGCGCCATGGCCGCCATCCAAACAGTATCTGTTGCAAAACTCTCGACATCATTCGCACGGATATCGCCGGAATTGCGAAGGGCTTCGAGACGCGTAAGTCCGCGGAATGCAACTGCAGCAAGGTGTTCGTGAAGGAGTATTAATTGCCGGGAAACTGGCCCGCCAACAACAGATGGCTGAACAATTCTTGTGCTTTGAAGACCAAAAGTTGCAATGTCACAATACACAACAGCGGCTTCTGGCGTCTGTTGTGCGTGAGATAGCAAGACCTCAACATAGTGCGAGTCAGTCAAATCATCGTACGGATGCAAATACCAATACGGTGTCTCCACATGCTTCATGAGCCAGTTCACATTGCCAACCCAGCCAAGTCGCTCTGGTTGGACAAAGACATGAAAACGAGAATCTTTCAAGAAGGGCTGGCATCGCTCTTCCACGACTGGTTGGGGCCCATCGAGCGAGATGATTACTTCGATATTTTTGTGGGTTTGATTTTGGATTGACCGGAGGGTTTCTTCAATGAAGAGTTCGTCCCGATAAACCGGGACTCCAATTGTAACAAAAGGTGCACTTGTCATTTTGCATTTAACCTTATATCCAACTCGATAACAGTAATCATCTAATCCAAAAAAGAAGAAAGATACTCCAACGGTTGGAGAGAATCAATCTACAGTACATTCGCAATCATGTCAGCAGCTTGAACTGCAAAGAGCGGCGCCGTGCAGTATTTCCCCGTATCGATGGTCACATACGAACCATAAGCAACCGGACCAATTTTGGATCGCTGGTGCAGCTGACTCTCCGGATCATCTATATCCGTTGCCCCACGCGCCAATATTATCCCGCCTCCCACTGTGCCAATACGAGCGCTATTTAGCAAACCTGCAACGGAAGGAATATATGCCGACATTTCCAAAATATTAGCCTTTATGAATTTCTTATGTGTGGCGGAGGCAATAAACTTCGAAATCCAAGGATAAGGGGATATTGCTTTCTTGATATAACGAGGAATAAATCCGGGATGAAACGTGTTCCGGAAATTGCGCCCATCACCATGGAGAGTCTCCGCAAGTTTGCAGAGCGGATACCATGAGATGTAGTATGAACCATCGTTTTGATTGACAACATCTCCATAGCGGCCAAGTATGCCGGTAGCTGAGGGAATTAGGCCTGGCACTGTGGCTGTTGCAGAAATGTGGATCGTCGCCTTATAACGCAATATCCACGGCCCTTGATCGCGAATTCCGGCAGTGTC
>JBJKOR010000477.1:0-4975 GCA_046707185.1 Anaerolineales bacterium
GCGGACATGTGATCGATGCACTGCTGGTCAAGCAGCGCGGCGAAGCGCCGGTGCTGTTCTATAACGATATGGAGCGCGGCGAGGCTGCCAAGAGCGGTCTCAAGACGCGCTCGTTCAGCGAGTTCGATTTGGAAAAATTGAGAGCGCAAGCCAATGGCGATTTGTTGATGAGCCTTGCGATGAGATTCCAAAAGATTCTCGAAAGTCTTGGATTGAGACGCGGCCGCATTGGTGTTTATGGACAGGTGGATTTCTCTTCCACTTTCGGAATGCTGGTAAAGCTGCAGAGTCTCATGCCCGATGTTGAATTCATCGGCGAGCCGAGATTGGATTCGGTTTTCTTGAAAGCGATGGAAACGAAGGATGAATCCGAAGTGGAGCGGATCCGCAAAATGGGAAAGGTCACAACCGAAGTTGTCCGGCGCGTCCAAAACCTGTTGACGAATTCGGATGTCCGTGACGATGAAGTATTGTTGAAGGAAGACGGCTCGCCGTTGACCATCGGTGATGTGAAGTCGAAGATCAATTTGTGGATCGCCGAACTCGGCGCGGAGAATCCGGAAGGGACGATCTTTGCCATTGGCCACGACGCGGGCGTGCCGCATTCGAGCGGCAATCCGACTGATCTCATGCGGCTGGGCCAGACCATCGTATTCGATATTTATCCGTGCGAACTCGGCGGCGGATATTTCTATGATTTCACGCGCACATGGAGCCTTGGTTATGCTGCGCCGGAAGCGCAGGAGCTTTACGACCAAGTGCACGAAATCTACGACAAGCTTGCCGGTGAATTCGATTTGAACGCGCCGTTCAAGGAGTATCAAAAGATGACCTGCGAATACTTTGAATCCAAAGGTCATGCTTCCTCGTTGAATACCAAAGCCCCTTTGAACGGTTACGTTCATTCCCTGGGGCACGGCGTGGGATTGAACATTCACGAACGTCCCTTCAGCGGCTTGAACGTCGGCGACGATCATCGCTTGGCGCCGGGCGTTGTGGTCACGTCTGAGCCGGGGCTGTATTATCCGGCAAAAGGCATGGGTTTCCGCATCGAAGATACAATGTGGGTGCATCCGGATGGCAAGCTGGAAGTTCTTGCAGACTTCCCTTATGATTTTGTTTTACCGATGAAGAAGTGGAAGAAGAAATAAATGTCATTGCGAGGAGCGATGCCCTGAGCTTGTCGAAGGGCGGAGCGACGTGGCAATCTCCACTTATAGAACATGGATAATGGTTAATGAAACAAGCTGTCGGTTTAGTCTCATTGGTAGTTCGTGATTACGATCCGGCGCTTGATTTTTATACCAAGACTCTTGATTTTTCTTTGATCGAAGATACGTATATTCCTGAGCAGGATAAACGCTGGGTCGTGATAGCGCCGCCGAATTCAAGCGCGACGCGGCTGCTGCTTGCTCGTGCGGTGGGCGACGAACAGTCGAGTCGAATTGGAAACCAAACCGGCGGGCGCGTTTTTCTTTTTCTTTACACGGATGATTTTTGGCGCGACTATAATGCGTACAAATCAAAAGGTGTTGAGTTTGTTCACCCGCTAAAAACAGAAAGTTATGGTACAGTCGCGGTGTTCAAAGATTCGTATGGCACTTTATGGGATTTGATCCAACCGAAGGATACAAATCTTATTGAGGCTTTGTAAAATGGATACTCCTTCTCTTACTCGTATTCTTGGCATCGAAACGTCCTGTGATGAAACCGCCGCGGCGGTCATCGAAAATGGCCGCGCACTGCTCGGCTCGACGGTCGCCACGCAAATGGATATTCACGCGCGTTATGGCGGTGTCTTTCCCGAAGTGGCTTCCCGCCAGCACGTGCTTTCGATCCTGCCGGTTGTGGAAGATGCCTTGTCCAAGTCACATCTCACGCTCGATGATATCGACGCGGTGGCGGTCACGCGCGGGCCTGGTTTGGCTGGTTCGTTACTTGTGGGCGTCAACGCTGCCAAGGGAGTGGCGCTCGGCGCGCAGCTTCCGCTGGTCGGCGTCAATCATTTGGAAGGGCATTTGTATTCGGCTTGGGTTTATAACGCCGGAGAATCCCAGCCTGAGGAGCCGCAGTTCCCTTTGATGGTTCTGCTCGTCTCTGGCGGACATTCGGAATTGGATTTGATGACCGACCATTTGACGTATCAACGTCTCGGCTCGACGCTCGATGACGCGGCGGGTGAGGCCTTCGATAAAGTGGCTCGCCTGCTGGGACTAGGCTACCCCGGCGGTCCGGCAATTCAACGCGCCGCCGAAGAAGGGGATCCGAACCGATTCCGTTTCCCGCGCGCCTGGCTGGAGGGGACGTGGAATTTTTCATTTAGCGGGATCAAGACCGCAGTCCTGAAAGAAACGAAAGAATATGAATCGCGGGGCAGGGCCATGCCTGTGGCGGATATGGCTGCCTCATTCCAGGCTGCAGTGGTTGATGTTCTGTTCAACAAAACGCTGCGCGCCGCGCGTGAATTCAAGGCAAAGGAGATTGTCGTTGCGGGTGGTGTTTCAGCCAATCGCGCACTACGCGACGCGTTTCGGAATCAAAATGAATTCGAAGTTCATATTCCGCCGCTTTCGCTGTGTACCGACAATGCTGCCATGATCGCAGCGGCCGGTTATTATCGTTTTAAGTCCGGACATGTTTCAACACTAGATATGGATGTCCAGCCCACCTGGCCATTATCAGAAAAGACATGACAAGTTTTTTAAAACCTGTCATGTCTTTAAGGAACTCACACCGCGGTGAAGGTCGGCCCAGACCCATACGCGGTGTGAAGAGGAGAATGCAACTATTATTATATCCAGCGACTTAAAATCAGCCTGAACAAGACCTAAGAATTAAATAAGAGAATCGTCACCTTGTATAGCGAGAATTTCTTCTAGGCTAATTGGACCTTCCCGCAAAGTTCGAGGCTTCATGTTGGTGCAATCCACAACGGTGGATGACACACCGCCCAGCGTTTTCCCCCCATCGATAATCAAGGCGATGCGGCCATTCAGTTGTTCGAAAACTTCCTGTGCCGTGGAAGGACTCGGTTTGCCTGAGATATTTGCGGAGGTCACGGCCATCGGCCCCGCGGCGCGCAATACGCTGCGTGCTACAACGTGGTCGGGGACGCGTACCCCAACCGTTTCTGTCGCGGACACCGACTCCGGTAAACTTGCTGATTTTGGGATAACAATGGTTAGTGGACCGGGCCAAAATCGTTCTGCCAATTTTTTCGCCATTGTCGAGACTAGAGATGCAACTTTGCTTATGTCTCCTGCATCGCCAATCAAAATCGGAATCGCTTTCTCGATGGGACGGTCTTTCGCGGCGTAGATCGATTCGACGGCTTTGCCATCGAACGCCAGTGCGCCGACTCCATAAACCGTGTCAGTGGGAAAGGCAACCAAACCGCCAGCTTGTAAAATTTCCAGTGTGTGTGCAATTGCACCGGGCAAATTTGCATCAATGATTTCTGTTTTCATAACGTTATCTTAACGGCAGTTGAATTTCCAATAAACGATCCTGGTGTGCGAGGTCTTTATACAAATGGATCTCGGCTTCCTCGAACGCGTCGTATGCCAGAGATAATGCGGCCGGCCCGCGTGTGGCTTCAATTTCGAGTAACATACGTCCGCCGGGATTGAGATGCTTGGGCGCGAGGTTCAATAATTTTCGGAACAAATCAAGGCCATCGTCTCCGCCATCGAGCGCAAGGGTCGGCTCGCGGCCGTAACCTGGAAGGGCATGTAATTTCTCGGTTGGAATGTATGGCAGGTTGGCGCAGATCAAATCAAGCCCCCCCTCCACCTCCCCCCAAATTCTTTGAATTTTGGGGGAGTGCCCCAGAGGGGCGAGGGGGGCAGGCAAAATATTGCATTCCAAAAACTCAATTTGCTTTTCCACATGATGTTTGAGTGCGTTTCCTCGTGCGACTTCCAGTGCCGCATTGGAAATATCGGTTGCAATGATGTGTGAGTTCGGAACGTGAGTTGCGATGCAAACCGCAATGCAGCCGGAGCCAGTTCCGATGTCAGCAATCGAATCTCTATTCGAGGAAGCTTGCAGCCACGGGATGGCGCGTTCCACCAAGAGTTCCGTTTCGGGGCGCGGGATCAAAACATCCGGCGTGAGATCGAAGTCGAGGCCAAAGAATTCCCAATGACCCAGCACATACGGAAGCGGTTCACCGCGCTCGAGACGTTGGATCAGACTCTCTAGAACGGAGTCCGCTTGCGGGTCGAAGGATGAATCGTCGTGGGCTAATAACCAGGTGCGCGGTTTATTCAAAACATGCGCGATTAAAATTTCCGAGTCTAATTGCGGCGTATCGCTAAAAGGTGAAAGGCGCGCCGCTGTGCTATCCAGTTTGTTTCGTAAACTTGTTGCCAGCAGATTATTCATCGTCATCGACACCGGACGAAGCGAGACGATCCGCTTCATCGCGTGTGGAGAGTTCCTCGATGAATTCGTCAATGGCGCCGTCCATTACGGCCGGCAGGTTGTAGTTCGAAAGTCCGACGCGATGATCGGTGACGCGGTTTTGCGGATAATTGTAGGTGCGGATTTTTTCGGAGCGTTCGCCGGTTCCGATTTGCGAACGGCGCGTATCTTTCAGTTCCGAGCGGCGTTTCTCTTCTGCGATTTCATATAAGCGGGCGCGCAGAATGCTCATGGCGCGCAGCTTGTTTTGCAATTGCGAACGTTCGTCCTGGCAGGTAACGACCATTCCGGTTGGCCTGTGGTAAAGCCGAACTGCCGTTGAGTTCTTTTGCACATTCTGTCCGCCCGCGCCGGACGAGCGATAGACTTCGATCTCGATGTCGCTCTCGGGAATGTCCACTTCCACTTCGTCCACTTCCGCCAGCACCGCAACGGTGGCGGTCGAGGTGTGGATGCGCCCCTGCGCTTCGGTGACCGGCACGCGTTGGACGCGGTGCACACCCGATTCGTATTTCAATTTCGAATAAGCGCCCTTGCCTTTGATTTCGAA
>JBJKOR010000478.1:0-1708 GCA_046707185.1 Anaerolineales bacterium
TCATATAATCGGCGGGACCATATTCCTCGGGGTAATACATGATTCCGCAATTGGAATTGATCTCCAAAATATAGATTTCACCCTTCTCGTTCACGCGGACATCACAACGGCCATATCCGGTTCCAGATGAAGCGAGATACATTTTAAGGCCCGCCTCTTGAAGTCGGGAAGCGAGCGCTTCATCTTTGACTTGTCGAAACTCAAACGGCACCGATACATCCCATTTGATGTCGGTGTGCCAGAAATTGTCGCCTTTGGGGAAGATCAATTCCGTGGGCGGATAGACGAACGGCTTACTGAGATCGTCGGGATTATCCACCACAAAAACATTATATTCTTTGCCAACGATAAATTCCTCGACGCGCGCCGCGCCGAACTTCGACTTGATGCGCTTGAATTGTCTGTGTAATTGCTTGAGATTTTCTACGCGTGATTTGCGCGTCAACTCGATGCTGCTATAACTGCGCGGATGTTTGACCATCAATGGGAAGCGCAAATTCTCGACAAGCCGGTCCAACTCCTCTTCGTCGGTGACGTGATAACCTTTTGCAAATCCAACGCCGTACCGCTCCGCATCCGCCTGCATTTTTTCGCGCGACTGGTCGTAGAAGCCGCTATCGGAACCGGTAAATGGCATATTCAATTCTTCCATGGCTTCGATCACGTCTACGCCGGGATAATCTTCATCGACCGCGCCATCGCATAAATTGAAAAATACATCGAAACGGTTTTCATCGCGAATGGCCTTCAACTTATCGAACACCGGACGATGGAATGTGATCATTTCCCATTCGCATGGATAATGCACCATAAAATCATCAGGAGTAAAGCCCCACGTTTCATCATCATACAAAACACAGACTCGCATGGTCACCTCTTTTCTCGATGCGAACGTTATCATAAAAAGTTTAGATAGACAACCCTTGCAATATAACAATTTCTCCAGATCGTTTCATCTGCAAACCACAGATCAAAGAGTTATAATTGTCATCGTGAGGTGAAGCATGACACTCGCCGAGATTCTTAACTCCATAAAATTCGTCGTTGACCCGGATGGACATCAATCTGCCGTCATGGTTAATCTTGATGTTTGGGAACAGATCGTCACTTTACTGGAAGACGCCGAAGACACAGAAGAAATCAAGAAAGCGCGTGCTGTTAAGGAAGAGACTATCCCGTGGAAAACGGCAAAGAAGGATCTGAAATTAGGGGAGTAACATGTATCAAATCGAATTGCGCCGACAGGCTTACAAAGATTTGGAATCCGTTCCCACGGACTACGCCCGCCTGATCGCCAAACATATTGACTCACTTGAAGAAAATCCGCGTCCCCATGATTCAAAGAAACTCAAAGGTGACGCGGGTTATTCTTTGCGTGTCGGAACATATCGCGTTTTATATGACATCGACGAAAAAACCAAAAGCGTAACGATTTATCGCATCAAACATCGCCGTGAGGCATATCGGTAAACCAGTCCCATCTCCTTCAGGAGAGGGTTAGGGTGAGGTCCTATGAAAGTCTTTCTCAGTTCAACATATCTTGATTTAATTGAACATCGCAAAGCCGCACATGACGCGTTGGAGCAGTTAGGCTTGCATGTGATTTGGATGGAAGCCTTCGGCGCACGCCCTGTCGAATCAACCAAGGCGTGTTTGGATGAAGTTGAAGAAAGCGATTTGTTCGTCGGCATTTATGCCCATCGATATG
>JBJKOR010000479.1:0-1213 GCA_046707185.1 Anaerolineales bacterium
CGCGTGGTCGTGGTCTTCCCAGCCCCATCGGGACCGATCAATCCATAGGTTTCCCCGGGCGCGACCTGCAGTGAAAGCCTATTAACAGCAGTCACAATTCTCTTATTGAGTTTGAATTCTTTTACAAGATTGGTTGCCGATATTGTAAATTGGTTCATTCAACCTTTTATGAATCGAGTCGCATTTTGAATCTCTTGGATGAAATAAAGACGACGATTAGAGTATAGATGGCAAGAATCAAAGCATCGCTCCATACGAAACTTAGCCCAATGCCCTTCATATAGATTCCGCGCGAGATGCGCAGGAAATAAGTTAACGGCGCAATATCACCAATCAATTGTGGAATGAGCGGCATGCCGGTCCGCGGATAAAAGAGTCCCGTCAGCAGTAAGCCAAACAGCATGAAGATCAGGCTTGACGTTTCCGCCTCGAACTGCGTATTGGCACGTGTTGAAATGACTAGCCCAAGCCCAAGGCAGGAGGCGAGGAAGAGCAGGCCCAGCCAAAAATAAAGGAACAGGTTTCCGTGGAATGGGACTCCGAACCAGAAAATACCCAACCCTACACTCATTCCAAACGCCAACAAACATAGAACGGATAGCGGAATCATTTTGCTTAGAATCAATTCCAACTGTCGAACGGGCGTGGCCAGAATTTGCTCCATCGTTCCCCACTCGCGATCGCGCACCAAAAATATCGCAGCTTGTTCAACCGCGAGGGTTTGCAGAATCATCCCGATGATTCCGGGAATGACGAACCATTTATCATTCATATCTGGGTTATAGAGAATCCGACTGGATGTATTGATCGGCAAAGATTGATTCGTGGAAGCTGTCACACCCTCGAGCGCCAGGCTTTCTGCGGACATCTGCAGACCAAAATTCTGTGCAACCAAACCTGCGGCGCTGTATCCGGAACGGACTGCGTATTGATCCGAGCCATCCAACAACATCAGGAAATTTGCTGAGCCTTGATCTACACTGGCGGCGAAATTGGGTGGGAGGACGAGAGCGGCTTTTACTTCACCTTTGTCAATGGCTTGCCTGGCTTGTGATTGATCACCCAGATACATTGTCACATCGAAATATTGCGAGTTAACCAGCGCTTGCACGAATGCACGGCTGGTAGAGTCCCGGCTTTGATCCACCACCGCCATTGGAAGATGATAAACCGTCCGGGAGGCGGAATAAGAGTAAACAAATAACTGCACGAC
>JBJKOR010000480.1:0-23610 GCA_046707185.1 Anaerolineales bacterium
CTGCAACGGTGATTTACACGACCAGCTCTCCGTCCATTAAATTTCAAACCGTGAATGTCACGCATCTACCCGGTGGCTCGAAGAAATTTGTGGAGGTGCCGATTATCGCGGCGGAAGGCGGCTCATCCGGCAACGTGGCGGCGGACGCGATCCGAGCCATCGAAGGTACCCTTGCGCTTTCGGCCTCCGTGACGAATCCCAACCCAACTACGGGTGGAACGAACCTGACCGCGACCGAAGCGGCGGACGTAGACCGCCAGCATTTGCGTGAGGCTGTTGTTGCGGCTATGGAACAACAGGCGATGCAGGTAATTACTGCATCCATCGGCGCACACGATTTGATTTTGCCGAACACACTGAAAGCTGATGCTCCCTCGCAGGAAATCTACAATCCGCCAGCCGGTCAGCCGGGCGATACTTTGAAGCTCACAATGACGGTTCAATACGAGGCCCAATATGTAACTGCCAGCGATTTGACGAGTCTGGCCAAAACCGTTTTGGATGCCGCCATGCCTGCGGGATTTGTTTCCAAACCGGATACCTTGCAATTCAATCCGGCGGGCAGCTTTACTGTGGACGAATCCGGTTCCACGCATTTCAATCTGCAAGTCCGGCGCATGATAGATCGGGAAATCAATCCTTTGCGAGCAACCTATTTGGCGCGTGGATTATCACCCCTGCAAGCCAAACAAGTTTTGCAGTCGAAGCTTCCGTTGGCCGACTCGCCGACCATCGAATTGAGTCCATCCTGGTGGCCGTGGATGCCGTTGACACCCTTTCGAATCGATGTTCAGTGATAACCAAAAGATTCAACACAACGTTGCAAAGCCACAAGACTCTTTTGCTTTTCTTGACGCCTTTGCGTTGGAGATTTTTTGAATGAGAATCATGGCTGTGGATCACGGCGAAAAGAGAATTGGTCTGGCTATTTCGGATTGGACCGGCACGATTGCGAATCCGTTGAAAGTCTTTGAGCACGTGTCGCGCATTGTTGATGCCGCGCAAGTCGCAGATATCGCCGCCCAGAATCAAGTCGAATTGATTGTCGTTGGTCAATCCTTCGACGAAGATGGCAGACCAAATTTAGCGGGTCGCCGCGCGGCGCGTTTTGCTGAGGTGCACAAGACTCAAACTCAAATCCCGATTGTGATGTGGGACGAATCGTTCAGCACGCAATCTGCACGCGCGGCGCGCATCAAGATGGGAACCTCGCGGAAGAAGCGCGCCGGTCAACTCGATGAATTGGCCGCCACGGTGATTTTGCAATCGTATCTGGATCGGCAGAAATAGCAAGGCGCAAAAACGCAAAACAAAAAACGCGAAGTGCAAAACGTAAAACGCAAGGACAAAACGCAAAACGCAAAATACAAAACATAAACCGAAGACTTCAACATGCGCCGTTTCATTCCCCTTTTCTTAATCGCCTTTATTCTATTCTGCATTGTAACGGTCGTTTTCATTATCCCGGCGCAGGCCGCGCATACCTATGGCCCGCCGTCCCAACGTCTTTCCTTTCTTGAAGTCATTCAATATTCTGTCAAGTTGATGTGGGATGACGGCTTATTGACCGAGCCTTTCGATCCGAATGGGTCAGGGCAATCGTTTACGGTTGGACAAGGTGAGTCGGTTGCATCGATCGCAGAACGCCTTCAACAAAAGGGTTACATCAGCGATGCCGGGATGTTTCGCGATTATCTGATTTATACCGGCCTCGATACCAGCGTTCAGGCTGGAACATATGCTGATCTCAGCCCGGCCATGTCCATTGTAGATATTGCGCACAAGATGCAAAATGCTTCGCCATCACAAGTGACTTTCGCGGTTTTACCCGGTTGGCGGATGGAGGAGATCGCCGCCTCACTCCCGACTTCGGGTTTGAACATTACACCCGATGCCTTTCTCGCGGCCGCGAAAAATGTGCCCTCCGGCTTCGGTTTTTTATCGGGCGCGGCTTCCACGGAAGGATTCTTATACCCAGACTCTTACATCCTGCCGCGCGGCACAACAGCGAATCAATTGGTGGAAATCCTTGTTCGAAATTTTGATCTGCATTTGACGAATGATCTGCGCGATGGATTTAGCCGTCAGGGTTTGACCATCTATCAAGCCGTGACGCTCGCCTCGATTGTCCAGCGCGAAACGGTTCATGATGAAGAAGCCCCGATGATCGCTTCCGTCTATTTGAATCGAATCAAGATCAACATGAAGCTGGATGCCGACCCAACGGTGCAATATGCGCTTGGTTATGATTCGGTCAACCAAACCTGGTGGACAAATCCGTTGAGTCTTGATGAACTGAAAATAAATTCCCCGTACAACACATACGTGAACAATGGTTTGCCGCCCACGCCGATTTCCAATCCTGGACTAGTGGCATTGCGCGCGGTAGCTTTTCCCGCGCAATCTTCATATTATTATTTCAGCGCGCAATGCGATGATTCTGGTTATCACAACTTTGCGAAAACATTCCAAGAGCAACTGCAGAATTTGTGCCCATAAGTAACATGACAGTCGCTTTCAAGGTGACTGTCATGTGTTTTGCTTTATACCGGTTTCACTACTTCGATGTAATCGCTGCTCATCACTTCGGCGTTCCGAATGCCAAGTGCGGCGAGCAAGTCATTGGCCAATTCCGCTTTGTGTTCTGCATCGCGGCGGCTCCATGTACGCGACTTGATCTCGACAAATCGTCCAAGATCAGGCTCGATCATATCGTCCACGTTGACAAAGAATTCCGTGTCATTGAATCGGATTAGCCAACGCTCGCGATCCTTTGCGATCGAAGTCTCTTCCTTGGGTTGGAAGTATTCGCGATAGAAACGCAGGCTTTGTGTGGCGGGCGCCAGATAGCGGCTGCGCGAGAGCAATACATTATGTTCGAGCGCGTCCTCGCGCTTTTGGCCCAACAACGTCAGGCGGGCGCGCGTCCGCGTCACATTGCCCTGGTCATTGATGAAATCATCTTCGCGGTAACGCAATCGTCCCTGCGATGGGTCTTCGAATGAGAAATAGGCATCATGTTCCTTGTAATGACGATGGCGGATGATCTCGATGTCGTCCTGACCCAGGGCTTTGACGATGGGGCGGATATCCGTTATCTTGACCTTGACCTGCAGTTCAAACGATTCCTCTTCCCGCGATCCGCCCAGCGCGATCAGTTTCGATAACACCGATTGTTCACGTTCGATCAGGAACGAATCGATCTTCTTGGCGATTTCGGCGGCTTGGGCAAGCAATTCTTCTTCATTCACCGTAAGCAACTGACGGTCCCGCATCAGCCATTTTCCGTTGACCATCACATCGGTCACATCGGTGGATTTGCTGGCATAAACAATTTGAGCGTAGGCATTATCGTGGATGCGCCGGAAGGATGGCGAGTTATGCAAGGGCGTCAGGTCAACCAAAATCAGGTCGGCGCGGCGGCCCGGGGTCAGCGAGCCAGTCAAGTGTCCGATATGAAGCGCCTGCGCGCCGAGACGGGTAGCCATCGTCAGCGCGGCGGAAGCTGGCAGGGAGGTCGGGTCATTAGTCACGGCCTTGGCGATGAACGCTGCCAGGCGCACTTCTTCGAACATATCGAGGTCGTTGTTCGAGGCAGGCCCATCCGTGCCAATGCCGACGTTGAGTCCGGCTTCCAGCATTTTGGTTACGGGGGCGAAGCCGGATGCCAGCTTGAGATTCGACGATGGGTTGTGTGACACGCCCGCACCAGCGTGAAGCAGTGTGCGCATCTCGCCGGAGTCGATGTGAACACAATGGGCGGCGATCACTTTAGCTTCCAGCAGTCCCTGCTTCTTGACATACGGCACGACTGGCATACCGTTTTCATTGCGCATGTTGTCCACTTCGTATGAAGTTTCGGCGATATGAATATGCAGCGGCACATCGAACTCTTTGGCAAGTTCTGCCGACTCGTGCAGGATTTCCGGCGTGGTGGTGTAAGGCGCATGCGGCGCAATGGAAGGGACGATGAGCGGATGATCTTTCCAGCGTTGGATGTATTCGCGTGCCCGTTCCATGGCGTCTTCATAGGAGGCGGCATCCGGGGAGGAGAACTTCAACACCGATTGTCCGCAGACCGCGCGCATGCCTGCCTCCGCGGTGGCTTTGGCAACATCTTCCTCGAAATAGTACATATCGTTGAAGGTGGTCACACCGCTGCGAATTAATTCGGCGCAGGCAATGGAGGTTCCCAGCCGGACGAATTTTGGCGACACGTATTGGCGTTCGACCGGCATCATGTAGCCCATGAGCCACACATCGAGGCGCAGATCGTCGGCGAGGCCGCGCAGGAGCGTCATCGGGACATGTGTGTGCGCATTGACCAGTCCGGGCATCAAGATTTTTCGATTGCAATCGATCGTTTCTTTGCCCGCATATTCGTTCGTGATCTCGAACTCCGGGCCAACCGCGATGATGCAATCGCCATTCACGGCAATTGCACCGGGGTTGTATTGATTCAATTGTTCGTCCATTGTCAGGACGTGGGCGTTTGTAAATAAAATATCAACTGTTTTCATAAACTACTCCTTTACGTCCTTGCAGGGGCAAAGCCCGAAGCAATCACCTCTGTGGGTGGTGGGGATTGCTTCGCTTGGTCTCGATATGGCACACGAACACTGCCTACTCGACCAGCGCTCGCAACGACGTGGTTATTCATTTCGTAAAATTCAACAGCACCTTTAGTGCACGTAGATTCATCTCAAAGTCTGTATCTTGGTGATTGGTCAATTCCATATCGACTGCCGCGGCGCCTTCGGAAACTGCGTAGTCAGGAAGTGTACCGGAATAAATGCAGCCAGTGTTGATCGGCGGAAACGGATACGTCGTCACTTTGGCCAACTCATCTGCGAGCCGCCTCGAGGCCATATCCCAGGGTGTGCCGCCGGGGAAAATTCCAAGCGCAGCGGAATGATAATCGATCAGCGCGTTGATGCTGTGCGATGCAATGAAATTCATCACCAGACGCGTTTCCGGCTCGGAACCGGGGCCGCGGCCGCTGGTCGTTGGGGACAGATCGTAACATCCGCTTCGATTCCAAACCGGCGCCCAGCCAACGGGGAAATTCCGATTCAAATCCACGCCGTTGGCGTTGACGCGTCCCCATTCATCGTGACTGCGGGCATCGCCATCCGGATTCATGTCCGGCAGCATATAAAGCGTAACATCGCTTGGAATTATATCGGGGTTCTGGTTGACGTAAGTGACTAATTGGTCCACCAATGCAATCGTATTCCATTCGTAGCCGCCGTGAATGCCGCCAATAATCATGTCGTGCTTTTCACCCTGGCCGAATGTGTATACCTCGAGTGGGCGTCCCTCCACAGAGAAGCCGATGATTGTCGGTTTTTGGCCGTTTACCAAATAGAACGGCGTGGGCGTCGTTTCGAGAACCTGGGTGGCAAGCGGGTTCGGCGTTACAGATGCAATGTAATAGCGCGTTGGGACCATCGTCAATGTAGGACGAGGCGCGACACTTGGACTGGCTATCGCATCCGTCGAGGCTTTGGCTGTCTTCTGTGACCAGTATACAATCAATACAACGAGCAAGCTGATGCCGCCGATGATGTTGATCGCCAAGACCATGAACGTCAGGGGCGCATCTTTCTTCGGACGCCGGGCGGACATTCAATCCGACTCCTGCGCCGCCTTCCGCAGCCAGTTCAATGCGAGGTTCATAGCCCAGCGCGGCAGACTACGCGGCGGCCCCCCATAGGTAATGCGATGAGTCTTTTCGCCGCGCGGCGTGATCAACGCCATGTCTGCGGAATGTTCTTCTATGTGAACAGTAACGCCGAGCGCAACATCCGTTCTCGAATCCGCGCGGGCGGTGCGCAAAGCCTCCATAAGGGAATCCGCTGTCAATCCGGGAAGGGAGGCGACCTGAGGCAATTTGCGCACCAATAAGCCGTCCATGCCGGATTCGATGGCGGTCAATGTCCAGCCGCGTTTGGCCAACAGATCCAGAACGACGTTTTCCAGCCTATCGTCATCCGCGCCGAAGACGGCGTTCCCCAATCGTTCACGGATTTGATTTTCGATGTCTGCGATCATTGCGTTGGCGCCTGCTTCGCTTTCGGCTTTGGCCGCGATGCGGATATCGACAATACCGGTATGCGCCGCCAACCCAACGGTTGGATTGGTGAGCATCTCGAGGTCACCGATTTTTTCGTCTACTGTTCCTTCACCAAGTCCCGAGCTGTGCAGCACGCGCACTTTGATGGCTTCATGCAGGCCAAATTTCTTTTGTAGATAGGGAACGATCGACTCGTGCAGGATGTGCTCCATTTCGTTGGGAACACCGGGCAAAGAAATAATTGAGTTTTTTCCATTTTCGACGATGAAAGCCGGTGCAGTTCCAACTGGATTTAGCACGCCCAGCGCACCTTTGGGAACGATGGCCTGCCGCCTCTGGTTTTCGGCGGGTTTGCGGCCATATCTTTCGATGGTTGCAGTCACTTGTTCCCAAAGCTCTTCGCGAAATTCGGTTTCACGGCCTACGGCTTTTGCAACAGCTTCACGTGTTGGATCGTCCACGGTTGGGCCAAGGCCGCCGGTCGTGATGATGATCTCAGCATGATTCATTGAATCGCGGATGGCCGAGGCGATGCGTTCGACGTTGTCGCCGATGGTGACGGTGCGATATAGATCCACGCCCAGGTCGCGCAAGGTCAGCGCGATGTGACGCGTGTTGGTGTCGACAATTTCACCGAGCAATATCTCGGTTCCGATGGTAATGATCTCTGCAGAAGGCATTCTTCGATAAGCTATGGATAAATCGCTTTGAAACTGCTATTGACGATTTGGTAGATTTCGATGTTCGCCTGTGCGCAGTCACCAGTGGAGGAACAGTTAATTTCTCCGCTCAAGCCTTGTACGTTCTGCGTTGCATAGAGTGCCTGCCGAAGCGCCTGACGCGGTATCGAAATGCTGTTGGAATTGCCGGAATTGGAAACTGCTACTTTCTCAATGGCATTGAACAACATCATGGCGGCATCATAGGCTTGAAGATGATACGCTGCGATGGGATCTTCGCCAAACTTTGCCTTGTATTTTGCCAGGAAATCCTGCGGCTCCGTGACATTCGCCGGTCCGGAAAGATACATGCCTTCAGAATCGTGTCCGGTTTGTTTGATGAAATCGGTGGTCAGCGAGGCGTCGGAGCTGATGAGTACGACTTTGGACAAGCCAGCAGCACTTGCCCCTTTGGTGATGTCCACGCTATCTGCAGTGTAGACTGGGTAATAAATCACATCCGGGTTAAGGCTTGCGATACTTTGCAAGACAGCGGTCATGTCCTGTCCGCTGGTGATTTGGATTTGCTTAAGGCATTCGCCGCCCAGTTGTTCGAAGCTCTGGCAGGCCGCTGCTTGCAACTGTTCAGGATAGGGCGTGCCATCGTGGATGGTGACCATGGTGTGCAGACCCAACACGTTGAATACAAATTGCGCCACAGACTGCCCTTGTGCCTTGTCGTTATAAATATCGCGCAGGAATCCAGCCTGGTGAGTAGCTGAGTCGGTCAACGATGGAGCGGTGCTGGATGGCGAAATCATGGTCATGCCCGCATCTGACAAAACTTTTGCAGCCGCTTCGGAGGCGCTGGAACATGTCGCACCGATTACGGCGACGATATTCGGGTCAGCCGCCAATTTGGTTGCACCGGCCTGACCTCCATCTTTACTACAGCGATCATCTTCCTGAACCAGCTCGATCGAGTGGCCGAAGACCTGGTTCCTATCATCGATCGCGATTTCTATGCCTCTCAATGCGTCAATTCCATACGGGCTGTCTGGCGTAGTCATGGTCAGCAGTGTGCCAATCTTAATGCTTCCAGCATTTCCAACTTTCACGCAACCAAGCGCATCAGTGCAGACGTAGGGCTTCTTTATACAGCCCGTCACTAACAAGCTCGTCAGAGCCAATAGGACAATCGTAGAGAACGAAAACTTTTTCATATTGCTCCTCTTGAATGCTAGCTGGTAATTAAACCACATTGTACTCTCGAATCAATCTGCCTTTATGGAAACGCAATAAATCCAGTGCCGAAACATCCAGGGTGATAAATTTGCCGTCCAGAATTAATTCTGAAATTAGTTTACCTGTAATTGGTCCGTGCATAAAGCCATGTCCCGAAAAACCGGTAACAACCAGGAAACCGTCCAGCGGTGTCTTGCCAAAAATCGGATGTGCGTCCGGTGTGACTTCGTACAGCCCGGCCCAATGTGCGGAACGGTTTGCCTTTTCCACCAGCGGCAGGCGCTCAATGGCGCTTTCGAGATTCACGATTTCAAAAGCTTCATCCACAGATTGATCGTAGCTGGGTTCCTGGTCTGGGTTGCTCATCCCGATCAACAAGCCATCGCCTTCTCGATGAAAATAAAGCGATTTGGCAAAGTCGATCACAAAGGGAAAATCTTGCGGCACTTCGGGCAGGGGAGTGGTCGTGAATATTTGTCGGCGGATGGGCTGGATCGGAAGATCGACTCCGGCCATTTGTCCGATTTGAGCCGACCACGGACCGGCAGCGTTCAGGATCAAGCGCGTCGCAATCTGCCCCTGAGGGGTGTCCACACCCGTTATCTTATCTTCGCTGACGCGTATGCCAATCACCTCCGCATTGTTGATGGCCTTGACGCCCAATCGTTGTGCCGCGTTGATATAACCCATTACAACGCTATTCGGATCGACCAATCCATCGTTTGGATTGAATGTCCCCGCCAGCGCGTCATCGAATCTCATCAGCGGCAAGAGTCTGCGAACGTCATCTCCAGTCAGCCATTCGGTTTGAACGCCTAACTGGTTCTGAAGCTCGACATTATGTTTGAATACCTTTGCATCCTTCTCGTTCGTCAATACAAAAGAATAACCGCATTTGCGATAATTAATATCCTGACCGATTTCCTCCTTGAAGCGATCCAGCATTTGCAGACTTTCTATAGAAAGCCGGATATTGATTTCTGTTTCGAACTGATAACGCACGCCGCCCGCGCAACGGCCCGTGGCGCCTTGGCCGAAGAACTCTTCCTTTTCAAGAAGAACGATATTTTTCATGCCGCGTGCGGCAAGATGATATGCGGCGCTGGCGCCCATTACGCCGCCGCCAATGATGACGATCTCTGCTGTTGTTGGGAGTTCCATCAAAAATCAACCTCCTGTCCAAGTTTCATTTTAGTTGCATTTTCCAGAGCAAGTTGAGCAGCAACGACATCTTGCACAGCAACCCCAACGGATTTGAAATAGGTAATTTCATCTTCTGATGTTCTGGCTGGGCTGCGCCCTAACACGATTTCACCAAGCTCGGCAGTGATGTGAGATGCATCAAACAGCCCTGCGCGGATTGGCTGGATAAGGTCGCCGGCTTCTTCCAGGGTTGCCGTCCGGGAATCGACCACCACCTTCGCACGTTTGATCGTTTCCGAAGGCACTTCCTGCATGTCTGGTGTATAGGACCCAACGGCAGAAATATGGGTTCCGGTTCTTACATATTTATCTTCAAACACAGGCTTGGTGGAGGTGGTTGCCGTACAGATTATATCCGCATTTTCTCATGCTTCTTTCGAGGTTTCCGCAACCCGGATATCTTTGGGAATCGAATGGAAGCCTGCCATTTCGTCCGCAAAGACCCTGGCTTTGTCTGGATTCGATTCGAAGACCATGACGCTCTGAATTTTTCGTGCGCTGCATGCCGCTTCGAGTTGGGTGCGTCCCTGTGTGCCTGCGCCGAAGATGGCAACAACTGTCGAATCTTTGCGCGCCAACAAATCAATCGCCGCGCCGCTGGCCGCGCCGGTGCGAATGGCGGTCAGCGAACTGCCTTCAAGCAAGGCAATCGCGCGCCCGCTATCAGGCTCGAGCACGAGAACTGCACCTTGAAAGTATTCCATTCCACGCGAGGGATTCTTTTGATAGAGCGAGTCACCTTGGACAGCCAGCGCTTCTCCCTGCGGACTTTGAACGAACGCCGGCATAAAGAGGCTGACTGCTTGGTGAGGTGGGATGGAAAGTCGGGTGCGCAGCGGCACCTCGGCGCGATTATCCGAAAGAGCGGCGTAAGCGCGTTTCATTGCCTCGATGGTCTCTCTCATCGGCAGGGCATTACGAACGTCATTGGCAGTTAAAACCAGCATGAAATCTTCTCCATTTTTTGGTAAAGAAAAGCGCAGAGGACATGACCATCCATCTGCGCTTGAACCATAAACCGATCGGACTCTATCATTCGATTCCCAGATAAGCTTTTTGTACCAGTTCGTTTTCTTTTAGTTTTTCGGCTCGATCTGTCAACACGATTTCTCCAGTCTGTAGAACGTAACCGCGATGGGCGATTGAAAGAGCCATGAGCGCGTTCTGCTCTACCAGCAAGACTGTCACACCCTCTTCTTTGTTGATTTTCTGGATTGTGTCGAAGATGACCTCGACCAGAACCGGAGCCAGTCCCATGGAAGGCTCATCCATTAGGAGAATACGGGGATGTGTCATTAAAGCCCGGGCAGTAGCCAGCATCTGTTGTTCACCGCCAGAGAGCGTACCCGCTACCTGATGGCGGCGTTCTTTTAGTCGGGGAAAAAGCGTAAAAACGCGTTCGAAGTCACTTTTGATACCATTTTGGTCGTTGCGGCTGTAGGCGCCCATCTCCAGGTTTTCCTGGACCGATAATTTGGCGAAAATTCCACGCCCCTCAGGAACCATTGCAATCCCTTTGTAAACCAATTTGTGGGCCGGCGTGCCGATAATTTTCTCGCCTTTCAAAGTGATGGTTCCTTCGCGGGGAAGGATCAAACCGCTGATTGTGCGTAAGGTTGTCGTTTTTCCAGCACCGTTGGAGCCGATCAGCGTGACGATCTCGCCCTCTTCGACGGTCAGGGAGATCCCTCTCAGGGCGTGGATATTTCCATAATAAGTATGAATGTTATTGAGTTCCAGCATTGCCATTGGTATTTTCCTCTTGTTAAGCGTCCGATGGTTTGGCTTCGAGCTTCAAACCAGTAGCAGCACCACGTCCCAAGTAGGCCTCGATTACCTTTGGGTTACGCTGAATCTCGCTTGGCGTGCCTTCAGCGATTTTTTGTCCGAAGTCCATGACCGAGATTTGTTCGCTGATACCCATGACTACTTTCATGTCATGCTCAATTAGTAAAATCGTAATCCCGAGTTCGTCACGAAGCTTCCGGATGAAACGCATCATTGTGGCAGATTCTTGAGGGTTCATTCCCGCAGTAGGCTCGTCAAGCAGAAGTAATTTGGGTTTGCTGCCCAAAGCACGGGCAATTTCCAGACGGCGTTGTTCACCGTATGGGAGATTGCGGGCGAGTTCATCTCCTAATCCTGCTATTCCAACGTATTTCAACAAGCGGATAGCTTCTTCCAAGGCCGCTTTCTCTTCTTCGATAAATCGTTTGCTCTTGAAGAGCGCTTCAAACCAGAGTGTTTTTAAGTGAGGGTGTTCACCTACCAGAACATTCTCGATCACCGTCATATTGTTGAATAGGCGGATGTTTTGGTAGGTGCGCGCAATCCCATATCGGGTCACGCGTTCCGTACTCATTCCCTGAATGTAATGCCCATTGAAGATAATATCACCCTCTGATGGCTTGTAAAAACCTGTGACGCAATTAAAGAAGGTGGTTTTTCCGGCTCCATTTGGGCCGATCACGCTGGAAATCGAATTTTTTTCGATCTCGATGTTCAAATCTTTTACTGCAACCAAGCCTCCGAAACGCATGGTAAGGTCGCGAATACTAAGTATTGCTGCCATGAAATCCTCCTAGTCGCCTTCTGCAACCTGATTGGGAATTTGCTCATTTTGGGCGTGTAATTCCTGGCTCCGTCTAGCTTCTGGCCAGAAGCCTTCCGGCTTAACCACCATCATCACAACCAGCAGGATGCCGTATAGCAGTAGGCGGTAATTCTCGAACTCGCGCAGTATCTCTGGCAGGCCTACCAGGACAATCGCGCCAACTATTACGCCTGGAATGCTGCCTAAACCGCCAACGATAATGAGCGCCAGTGCATTAATAGAAACCAGGATATTAAAGCTCGCGGGGAAGATATTTCCCAGGCGCGCGGCGAAGATCGCGCCGGCCAAGGCTGAAAAGGATGCGCCAATCGCAAAGGCCGATAGTTTGGTCGTCACCAAGTTAATGCCCATGGCTTCAGCCACGTCTTCGTCCTCCCGCATTGCCATCCATTGACGCCCCAATCTGGAGCTGCGCAGGCGGATGGTAACAAAGGCAACCAGCAGCGCGCCCGCCAAATCAAGGTAGTACATCAGTTGAGGTGAATTCAGCGCAAGTCCAAATATATGAGGCGATGGGATCTGCAGAATGCCTTGTGCGCCCCCCTCTATGGGAGCCAGCCAGTTGGAAATAGCCAAGATGCGTATGATCTCACCAAATCCCAGGGTGACAATTGCGAGGTAATCTCCCCGCATGCGCAAAACCGGAAAGCCCAACAACAGCCCCCACAACACGCCGACAATAACAGCGAAGGGTATGGCTGTCCAAAAAGTGAAACCACCTCGCCCCAGTGAGCCAGTAGTGGTAAGGACGCCCATTGTATAGGCTCCGAAAGCGAAGAACGCAACATAGCCCAAATCCAACAGGCCTGCAAGCCCAACCACGATGTTCAAGCCCAATCCCATAATGATGTATAGACCAACGAGGAAAAGGGTCTGGCTTAGGTACAAACCTATTAGCCAAGGCAGGCTGGCTACCAAGGCGGCTCCCAGGACAATCAATATAACCCGGCCGCTCTTTTGGCGGTTGGCCGGCATTTGACTCCATCTGGTGCGAGTCGTGCGGTTAATCTCGAAATATCCAGCAGCAAAGGCAAGCACAAAAATGATTAACGCGGCGGGGGGGGTGAGCGATTTGCTCACGAACAGAAAATTGTTCAACCCGGGGCCGAAAATCTGTTGAATGACTTGGGAAACCAATTCCGAGAATAAACCAATCCCAAATGTCCAGATTAAGCTATAGGTCCAGGCTCGCCTCCACTTCGCGGGCAACAGGATAAATGAGGCGCCTATCAAACCCATCAGACCGCTCGTAAGAAAGAATAGGAAATTTCCTACAAACAGGCCACTCCCCATGGTAATTGTGTTTAGCAGGGTGGGAGATAAGTTGACGAACATATCCCGAAGGAAGAATACACTTCCCGTCTTGGGCGTCTGAATGACAAATATTTGAATGATGAACGTCAGGATAATCAATGAAATACTTGAGATCAGACCAGCTACTATGCTGCCTGCGGCTGCGACCTTGACATCCACTGCACGCTTTTTCAAATCCCGTGCAACAAACAAACCAGCTCCAATGGCACCCAAGAACAGGAAAATATTGCCCATGGAGATAAAGGTGCCAACCAGATCGCGCTGAAGGAAGGTTTCTATCATACCAATGGCCGCAAGGTAGAGGGCAACTATCCCGCCCAAAAGGCCGAATCGCAGGATGACGCCGAAGTGGTACCTTAGTGTTTTTAACATTTCATACCTCAGGCCTTTTTACTCGATAGCCGTTCGCCAAAGATGCCCTGCGGGCGGAAAATCAGAATGACAACCAAGAGTGTGAAGGCAAAAGCATCTCGCAGCTGATTCACCGCAGGAATTTTCAACCCCTCCAAAATTAGATTAGGGCCAACGGATTCGAATACACCCAGGAAGAGGCCGCCAACCATAGCGCCAGGGACGTTCCCGATGCCTCCCAAGACGGCAGCAGTAAAGGCCTTAATGCCTGGGACAAACCCCATGAAGAAGAACACACCTTGTGGCCGGAAGAGACCGTTGAATACACCTGCAGCTCCAGCCAGTGCTCCTCCTACTGCAAATGTAATCATAATGGTTCGGTCCACATCGATGCCCATCAAACTCGCAACTTCCTTGTCCTCGGAGACAGCGCGCATCGCCTTGCCAATTTTCGTACGGTCCACGAAGATGTACAAACCGATCATTAATATAACAGCAGCAATCAACACAACGATCTGGACAAGTGGAATATTGACTCCGACTAGGTTGACATCACCGGCAAGCGCCGGCACAGAGGGGTAAGAATGATATTCGGCGCCGAAGAGACCTTGAAAAGTGTACTCGATTGTGAAGGATGCGCCAATTGCAGTGATGAGAGGCACCAGTCTGGGTGCGTTGCGTAAGGGACGATAGGCCAGACGTTCCACGACCACATTTAGTACCATGGAAATTACTGATGCAAATAAGATAAGAATGAGAATTGCCCAAAATGGATGGGCAGCCAAAAATCCCGAGGCTGCAAAACCATTTGCCAAGAATACAGCGGTAAAAGCGCCAGCCATGAATACATCCCCATGAGCAAAGTTGATCATCAACAGGATGCCATAAACCAGTGTGTATCCAAGTGCGATCAGGGCATAGATACTGCCTTGCGCCAACCCGGCAAATACGAGAATCACCCATTCACTGGCTGAATATTTTGCCGCAGTGATCGAATTGAAAATTCCAATAATCACGATAGCCGCTACGGCGATTTGGAAAAACAACAGAATTAGACTTACCCAAGAGAAACGTTCGAGATATCGTTTTAGCATTGTGGAGCTCCCTAGCGGTAGAGATACTGCCAATACGTTAAGAGGTAATAACAATCGATAAATCAGGGGCCGTTACAGCCCCTGATTTATCGATTTCGAACTTATTGCCTATCTAACGAAGCATCTACCAGTGGTTGGAATTATTCGGGTTGATAGACAACTTTTGGCGGCCACGCGTTAGTAGGTGGCATTTGATCTTTGGTGATTTGGAAAATGGCCAGGGCCTGACCAGTGGCGCAGTCGCCGTGGCTGGTGCCAAGTCCGGTCCACACACCGCCAGTTTTGTCGGTGCAATCCAAGGTGCCTGTCAAGCCTTGATAGTTTTTCAAGTTGGTGATGTAGTCGCGAATAGCCTGGCGTCCGATGTGGAGAGTGCCATCCGATTCCTTGACAGCAACTTTCGCAATGGCATCCATCAGGATGTTAGCAGCATCGTAGGCAAAGGCGTGGAAACCACTGGGTGGCGTACCACCATATTTTGCTGCCCACTTCTTCAAGAAGCTATCATAAGCCGCGCCATGAACGTACGGACCGGACAGATACATGCCGACCGCGTTGGGACCAGCGTTCTTCGGCAGGGTTGCAGCCAGCAGGCCGTCTGCGCCCATTAGTTTAGTGTTCTTCAAACCGTCAATCTCTGAAGATTGGGCGACAATGAAGTCGCCTTCAGGCTCGAAAATCGGGAAATACAGAAGATCGGGTTTGCTGGCTCCTACGGTGGTCAGGATGCCGCGCATGTCGGTATCGCCGACATTGACCGCGCCTTGATAAGTGATCGTGCCACCGAGTTGCTTAAATGTTTGGGCAAACACGGCTTGCAATTGTTCAGCATAGGGACTGCCATCATGAATGGTGGCGGCAGTTTTGGCCTTAAGCACATTGTAGGCGAAGTCGGCTGCAACTTTGCCCTGGAAGAGATCCGTATGGGCGGTGCGATAGTAGCCCGGTTGCCAAGTCTGGCCTTCAATGGTCAGGGCAGGCGCCGTGTTCGACGAGGAAATCATCACTAGGCCGGCTTTGCTGATGGTACCGATTGCGGCTGTTGCGGCGCTGGAACAGTTGGTGCCGATCACGCCCAATACAGTCGGATCGGATGCAACCTTCGTGGCTGCAGTTTGGCCTCCTTCAGCGGAGCAGCCCGAGTCTTCCACGGTAAATTGGATATCATGACCAAGCAGTTTCCCGCCTCGATCATCAATGGCGATCTCGACGCCACCCTTGGAATCTATACCCAAGGCAGATGTCGATCCGGTAATGGTCAACATGCCAGCGATGTGAATGGGGCTATTGGGGGCCACGTCAACACAACCAATGGCATCCGTACATTTGTAGGCCGCTTTTCCACAGCCAGTAAGTACCATACTGGCTATAATCAGCACAGAAAAAAACACAAACAAGCGTTTAGACATTTCTTGCTCCTCCAAATTGTTTTTGATGAATGACAACCCGCAACGCGGGAGCGACAACCAAGTTGACAAAACTTATTGTTGTCGAACTCACCTCCTCTCAAGAAGATTCTTAGAGCGCTTATTCAAAATGCGGACGACCCTTCCGCAAATCGAACTTGAAAAATGGATATTCTCTTGGTTGTAAAATGTGCAGAAATTGGATGGCTTTTCACTATGAGCGCCAATATTAAATTAAATTTGAATATTGGTCAATACCTATCTCGAATCTATTTTTTGGCTAAAGTAATGTCAAGACAAGTCTAAGGCTCTATTTTTCTGGAACTTCACAGAGAAAAATACTCAAACCGATTTTATGGAACGATGATTATTCGTTGTTGGGAACTTTCGCCGCTAAGTTTATTGCACGGCAATCATGGATAAATGTTGCTTAGCCATTCGAGCGGATTTACATTTACATTATTAACCCACATCTCGAAATGAAGATGCGGTCCGGTCACGTGTCCGGTCGCGCCGATTTGGCCAATCAACTGACCCGCCTGAACTTGCTGTCCAACGCTTACAAGAATCTGGCTTTGGTGTGCATAAAGTGTGTAGACTCCCCAGCCGTCATCGATGATCGTCGCATTCCCACGAGGTGGATTCGGATCCGATAGGAGTTTGCCGGTGAAGACCACTTTCCCGGGCGCAGCTGCATAAATATCGAGGGCGTGCGGTGGAATGCAGGGGGAAAAATCCACCCCGGTATGAAAGTAATGGTAAGTACTTCCGTTGTAAGCAAAAGTACGAGGCCTTCCAAACCAATCCGTTTCGCAGTTGACAAGTTGAACATTGGAGGGCAAATAAATCGGTATGTCAAATTTTCCCTGCCAATATTTTGTTGAGGTTACAGGGGCAACGATGGATTCAACTTGTTTATCTTCTGACTCCAGCAGGTTGGGATCGTCGGGTGGTATGTTTTCCAGGGAAGTGGGTTGATCGGTTTTACCAACCATTACCATTTGCTCGAAGGATTGCTTTGTGCCATCGGGCATGGTGGCATTCAACTCCAAGGGATAAACGCCCGGCTCGAGCAGGATATATACACCTTGCAGCGCCACCATGTTTCCATCGCCCATCGGGAAGAAACGCAACGGCTTGTCCACCAGTGTTCCGCCAAGTGTTACGCCATTTGCAGGTTTGACAACAATCTCTGCGGTGCCGCCCTGTTTAAAGGGAAGATGCAAGAGTTTAACGTTAAGGAAAGAAGACGGCAGGCCGCTCTCAGTCTGGTTCGAGGCGGAGGAAGTTCCGGGTGCGTATAGAACATCGCCGGGCAGTGAATCCCACGTGCCGCTCAATTCGTTCAGACTCGCCAATGTCCATGGATCGGTATTTTGCTGGACGGCCATTTCGAGCAGCGACTCGCCGGGCTGGATTGTGGAGTGATTGGTCAGATTCGAACTATCGGCCTGCTGGGGCACGATCACATTTGCGCCTACATAGAACTGGCTGGGGCTGATGAGGTGATTCAACTTTTCGAGCAAACTTGCCTGGATCTGTGTTTGGCGCGCAAGGCTGCGAAACGAATCTCCAAAATTGACCGACTCGGTATTGAGTGTGCCGGTAATGCCTTCCAAACCGGGAATGACCAATTGTTCGCCCGCTTGAATCGAGTTTGGATCCGTAATGTTGTTTGCCGACATCAAGTCGCTTAGCGAAACGCTAAAACGATTGGCAATGGATGAAAGCGTGTCGCCAGGTTGAACAACGTAAGTCGGTCCGCTTACCGGTGTAGCGGTTTGTGCGGAAACCGGTGGTACGGCAAATGTAATTGAAACGAGAAGAATCAATATCAAAAAAAGTTTACGCATTTTGGAATTCGATTTTGTCGCCGATTTCATAGTCGTTGAATCGGCTGGGATGGATCTCCAGTGTGTAACGCGCGGCCTTGGCGGGGAAGTAGGCAGGCCGCCAGGATTTGGCGATGACTTTATCGACCACGCGCATGTCGGAGTTGATCCAAAAGACTGCCAGGTCGAAGGGCACGAAGAACATGTGGATGGAAGAATCGGCGCGGGAATCTCTGCCGATGACGAGAATCAGTCCTTCGTCACGCGCAAGAACGGAGCGGAACATCAGTCCCCGCAAGCGACACAGGAACGAATCGCAGTATTTAACTCGCGCAGGATTCTCAATTTTTTTGTTCGACTTTTGTACAAAAATAAAGGATGACATCATCTAATAAAAACGGGGCGTTTCCTACCCTTACTCAGGAACCGCCTCGTTCTTGCAAGTTATATTTATTCAGGAGACTGTTTTTTTCTGGCTGATGACTCTTTCCACACTATTCAATAATTCCTGCGGGCTGAATGGCTTTGAAATATAATCCTCCACCTTGGCCACATGCAAACCGAGAACTTTGTCGATGCTTTGCGCCTTGGCTGTGACGACGATCACTGGAATGTGACGCGTGGATTCATCCGCGCGCATTTGTTGGTATACTTCCCAACCGTCCATATCCGGCATCATCAAGTCGAGCAGCACCAGATCGGGCAGTTCCTCGCGCACCGCTTTGATTCCTGCCAACCCGCCTGCTGCGCCGATCACTTCAAAACCTCGACGCCCGAGAACGAGACGAATCAAGTCGATCATCTCAGGCTCGTCTTCAATACAAAGGATTCGTTTTCCGACTTTCTCTTCCATTTTTTGACCTTAAGTAAGTTTACCATAATGCCAGACTGCGAACATATGAAAATCATTACCTGGAATGTGAACGGCATTCGCGCCGTTTTGAAAAAGAATGCACTGGATTGGGCTTTTTTACAAGCTCCGGATTATTTGTGCCTGCAAGAAGTCAAAGCGCGTCCCGAACAGTTGAACGACGAACAGCGTCAGGCGTTGAAATATCCTTTTGTATGGAATCCGGCCGAGCGTCCGGGATATAGCGGCGTGGCGACGTTTTATCGTCAGCCGCCGGACGAAGTACAACTCGGTCTCGATGATCCGCGCTTCGACCCGGAAGGCCGCGTCATCCGGACCCGATGGCGTGATCTCGTTTTATACAACATTTACTTCCCGAACGGCCAGCGCGGCAAAGCGCGCGTGGACTATAAGCTGGACTTCTACGCGCGCCTGCTCGAAATTTGTGATGAGATGCACTGCCGCGGAGAGAAGATCATCATCACCGGCGATTTCAATACGGCACACATGCCGATTGATTTGAAGAATCCTAGGGAAAACGAAACGACGTCCGGCTTCCTGCCCGAGGAGCGTGAGTGGGTGCAGAAGTTCCTCAATCACAATTTCGTGGATGCCTATCGGCGCTTGTACCCCGAACGCGTTCAGTACACATGGTGGACGTATCGTTTCGAGGCGCGGGCGCGCGGCATCGGTTGGCGGCTCGATTACTTTCTCGTCTCGGAGTCGTTGATGCCGCGTGTCAAGGATGTCATCATTCACGAGGACGTCCCCGGCTCCGATCATTGTCCCGTCGAAATTCTGATCGAATGACTTGACCATGGAAGAACCTATATCATGAACCCTGTATTAGAAAATCATATAAATAACCAAACTGGGCTACTCGGCAAACGGGTAGGTTGGTATAATTTCCCTTAAAGATTTGGAGGACTCCGTGAATTCACGTACTCAGTCGTTTATCATTTATTTCCTGCTAATCGTTGCAGTAGGTGCAATGCTTTATGTGGGTTTTAAACAGGACAATAATACAACGCAACCGTTGACAATCAATCAGGTCGCACAGGCCATTCAAAATGATCAAGTAGCACGCGTGATAATTCAAAGCGATACGCAGATTCATATCGTTTATAAATCCGGCAAGGAGGCAGACTCAAACAAAGAATCAAGCGCTACATTAGTGGATCAACTGGTCAGCCTGGGGGTTACATCTGCAGAGCTTTCGCCCAATAATGTCATTATCGAAGTTCAACCGCCTTCGCCGTGGGCTGGTATTTTGAGCAGTCTGGTTTATATTTTGCCGCTGCTTTTCATGGGCGGCGTGTTATGGTTCATTTTCCGTCAAGCGCAGGGATCGAATAACGCCGCCATGTCGTTCGGAAAAAGCCGGGCGCGTATGTTCAGCGGCGAACATCCAACCGTGACATTTCAGGATGTCGCCGGTGTGGAAGAATCGAAACAGGAACTGGCGGAAGTTGTGGAGTTCCTGAAAGAGCCGCAGAAGTTCATTCAGCTTGGCGCGCGCATCCCAAAGGGCGTTCTGCTGGTCGGACCTCCCGGAACCGGGAAAACCTTGCTTGCCAAAGCCGTTTCCGGTGAAGCAGGCGTGCCGTTCTTTTCCATCTCCGGTTCTGAATTTGTCGAGATGTTCGTAGGCGTGGGCGCCAGCCGCGTGCGTGATCTGTTCGATCAGGCCAAGCGTCATTCGCCGTGCATCATCTTCGTGGATGAAATCGATGCGGTCGGACGACAACGCGGCGCGGGACTGGGCGGTTCGCACGATGAGCGCGAGCAAACGCTGAATCAGATGCTGGTCGAGATGGACGGCTTCGATACCGACACCAATGTCATCATCATCGCCGCCACCAACCGCCCCGATATTTTGGATCCGGCTTTGTTGCGCCCCGGCCGCTTCGACCGTCGCGTGACGCTGGATCGTCCGGATGTGAAAGGTCGCGAGGCGATTCTCAAAGTCCACGTCAAAGGCAAACCACTTGAACCGAATGTCAATCTGGGTTCGCTGGCGCGCGGCACACCGGGCTTCGTTGGCGCGGACTTGGAAAATCTTGTCAATGAAAGCGCCATCCTTGCCGCACGTCGCAATAAGAAATCCATTGGACAGCCTGAGCTTGAAGAGGCGATTGAACGCGTCATTATGGGACCCGAACGAAAGTCGCGCTTGATTTCGGATGAAGAGAAACGCATCATTGCCTATCATGAAGCGGGTCACGCGGTGGTTGGCAATGCCATCCCCGAAGCGGATCCCGTTCAAAAGGTATCGATCGTTGGTCGCGGTCAGGCAGGCGGCGTGACTTGGTTCCGGCCCGAAGATGATCGCATTCTGATGAGCCGCAAGAAAATGTTGGCGATGTTGATGTATGCCCTCGGCGGCCGCGCGGCGGAAGCGGAAGTTTTTGATGATATTACTTCCGGCGCCTCGAATGATCTCGATCAGGTCACTCACATTGCGCGCGAAATGGTCACCCGTCTCGGAATGAGCGATGAACTTGGTAATCGAGTCTATGGTAAAAAGGAGGAGATGATTTTCCTCGGACGTGAGATTTCGGAGCAGCGCGATTATTCGGAAGAAGTTGCGGAACAGATCGATCGTGAAGTCCGTAAGCTGGTGGACGATGCGTATTCACAGTCACGTGAAATTCTGAAGAAATATCGCACACAGTTGGATGCGGTTGCCGGCAAATTGCTGGAGGTCGAAACGATCACTCGCGAGGAGTTCGAAGCAATTTTCCCGCCGCCGTTCCCGAAGAAGAGCGGAACACCACAGCCCGCGTAGCAAAACGCAAATTACAAAACGCAAATAAAAAACGCAATCCTTTCATGTTTCACAGGATTGCGTTTTTTCGTTTTTACTTTTTCTACTTCGCGCTTTCCGATTCCTTATGTTGTTTTACCAACTCGCGCCGCAGAATCTTTCCAACCGTGGTCTTCGGCAATTCTTTTCTGAATTCATAATGGGTCGGGACTTTATATGCCGCCAATCGCTCTTTGCAGAACGCTTTGATCTCCTCGGCCGTCGCTTCCTGACCCGGCTTCAATACGATCCACGCCTTGACCGTCTCGCCGCGATATGGATCGGGAATGCCCGCCACGCCGACTTCCAGCACTTTCGGATGCGCGGCGATGGCTTCCTCGACCTCGCGCGGCCACACTTGGAATCCGCCTGGCTTGATAAGTTCCTTCTTGCGGTCCACGATATAGAAATAGCCATCTTCGTCCATGCGGGCAATATCACCGGTGAACAACCAGGTCTTGCCGTCTTTCAGTTTTCGTAATGAATTCGCCGTTTCAGTCGGCATGTTGTGATAGCCCTTCATCACTTGCGGACCACTGACAACCAACTCGCCGATCTCGCCCATCGGCATCTCAGTCTCTCCATCATCGAGATTGATGATCTTGCAATTCACATCCGACATCGGCATTCCGATGGAACCGGTTTTGTTGACTCCCAGCAACGGGTTGCAGTGTGTGGCAGTCGGAGCTTCAGACAAGCCGTAACCTTCGAATACAACCCCGCCGCTCAACGCTTCGAAGGTTTCCTTCGTCTCGCGCATCAGCGGTGCGGAACCGGAAATGCAGGCTTTGATCGAACGCAGGTTGATCTTCCCGGCTTTCACTTCGGGATGATTGTTGATGGCGTTATAAAGCGTCGGCACGCCGGGGAAAATCGTGGGATGATTTTTGTTGATGTTTTCCAGCACATCGGGAATATCGCGCGCGTTCGGGATCATCACCAGGCTCGCCCCTGTGACCAGGGCAAAGTTCATGCCTGCCACCATTCCATAGACGTGAAAGAGCGGGATGGCCATCAGTACGGTTTCTTTCCCGTCTTCGGCGGTGATGATCCAATGCTTCATTTGCAGCGTGTTTGCTACCACATTGCGATGCAGCGCCACTGCACCTTTGGATACGCCAGTCGTCCCGCCGGAGTATTGGAATAGGGCGGTATCGTCCGACCCAATGTCCAGCTTGGGGCGTTGTGAGGGTTGGTATTTAACGAGCAGGTCTTTCAGCCACACATCGTCCCCTGTCAATCCACCTTCGATTCTGAATCCGCCTTTCTTCTCGAGCGCCAGCGTAAACAGGATACTGGTAATCGGCGGCAGGGCTTCTTTGATGTTCGTAACGATCAGCCTTTTGATCTTTGTATCCGGTTGTGCGGCTTTGACGGTTTTATAGAAGTTGGTCATGACGAACATGATCTCGATGCCCGCGTCATTAACTTGATGTGCGATCTCCGGCGGTGTGTACAACGGATTTATCGCCACCACCACGCCACCTGCTTTCAAAATCCCGAAATAGACCTCCACGAATTGCGGCGTGTTCGGTATGAAGATGCCTACGCGGTCGCCTTTCTTGACGCCGATATCGGCCAGCGCCGCTGCGATGCGGTCGGTGCGTTCATTCATCTCCTTGTACGAAATGACCGCGCCCTTAAAGATCGTACAGGCGCGGTCTGGATATTTACGGGCAGACTCTTCCAAAAAATAGTATAGCGGTTCCTTCGGATAATCGATGCTGACGGGCACACCTTTATCGTAATGCTCAATCCACGGACGTTCGTTCATGGCGTTCCTCCTCCTTTGAGAGTTTAACTGTAGTATATGACAAATCAAGGGTCAAATCAAGATTTGTGGGTGATTTGTTGAATGAGGTGGCTGATTTTCTCGACGATATTTTTTTCGCCAGCATAGAACCAGTGAATATTCGGATCGGATTCTTTGAACCAATTGCTTTGTCTGCGGACGAAAATGCGTGTGACGCGCCGCATCTCCGCCTTGGCCGGCTCCAGGCTCGATTTGCCTTCGATCACGCTGACGCATTCGCGATATCCAATCGCCGACATGGTTGGTAAGTCTGAAGAATAACCTTTTGCCAGCAGACCTTTGACTTCATCTAGTAATCCATTTGCAAACATAGACTCAATGCGCGCATCGATCCGCGCATAAAGTTC
>JBJKOR010000481.1:0-5462 GCA_046707185.1 Anaerolineales bacterium
GCTGATTGGCAGATTCATTTCTCCTGATAGCATCATTCCGAGTTATGTCAATCCGCAAAGCCTGAATCGATACTCGTACACGCTTAACGATCCAATCTTATTTACTGACCCAACAGGAAATAAAGCGTGTGACGGACAAAACTCAGATGATAGCTGTCAGGGGGTCACAGCAGGTGATTTGACTAACCTTGTATCATTCCTATATGGATGGAAATTAAGAGGGGCATGGACAATGCATAAAATAGACAGATTGCTGAATTTTGCCTCGGATTTCGCTGCTGATGTTTCAAAAGTGACCAGTAAGGATGGAACTACTTGGATTAGAAATCATGTTGGTAATGCCACTATTTATATTGGAACTTTTTACGATAAAATCCAGAACATATTTCGTGCGGATGGAATGGTTCCAACTAATAGAGATGTTCTTCTCCCAAGTGATTTTGCGGCAACGAATTATGGGGAATATACTCTTATGCATGAAATGGGGCATGTTCTCGATGATAATATCAAAAATGGGTTTTTGCCAGCAACGTACAATGGTGGAGGACCATCAGATGCGCTGGTAGCTGCTATGGGAGGCCGCCCTGATTTGAATTCTCCTCGATGGTCTGCCGACCATCAGTGGTATATAGATAACGTTGCTGGGAATGATCCGTGGCCTCTACCGGCATATGGCAACCATGGAGTTGCAGATGATTTTGCAGAAACCTTTTCGCACACTCTTCTTGGTGATACTGTTCCACCGAGAAGACAATTGTGGATGATAAGTTTCTTGAATCTATTGCCCTGACCCAACCGGAAACAGGAAGTTGAAGATGAGAGAAGCTATCCGAACTGCTTTCTTGATCTTAGGAATATGTATTCTTGCGGCTTGTCAACCATTGCCGTCAGCTGTTCTTCAAGATGAAAGTTGTTCACCACCGTGCTGGAATGGGATAATCCCCGGCAAGACTTCACTTCAAGAAGTTAGTGCAAAACTGAAATCAGTTTCAGCAGTAGATGCAAAGTCTATCAAGACGATGTCTGTGCTTCAAGCCAATGACAGCGTTGATTTTCACTTTCTCTCAAATACAAGAGAAAACGGCGGACGAATTTATTCTCAAGGTGGTGTTGTACAAGCTATTTCTTTCTCGCCCAAGTCAGGTACGCTAATATTATCTGAAGCGCTCCAAGAATGGGGGACGCCAGACCAATATATCTCAATATATTATTCGAAAGCGGAAACACCTTATCTTGCGACCAGTATTATCTATACTGAACGAGGCATAATACTTAACAACATAAGGAACATGCGCGCTGAAGAATCGCCCAACTTTGTGGGCAACTTCTCGATCCAGTCAGTTTGGTATACAAACCCTAAATTAACCATGGTTCTCCTGGAAAATGGTTCCTTGGACGCTCTTAACAATCAAGATTTGCTTGATGGTCTAAAACCATGGACAGGCTACGGCCAAATACATTATATAGAAAGAGGTATTTGGGGAGTTAGATGAAATATAAGGATTTGACATTTCGATGAAGTATTTCCTTGCTGTCGCATGGTCTTCGCGGAGCGCATTAAACAAATAACTTTCAGCACCTTACCAACCCCATATTTGCACCATCGCCATTTCTTTTTTTGCCAATCGCGATAATCCATCGCAAGGTTCTCGCGATCTCGCTCTGCGCTGGGCTGAGCATGTCCAGATCGCTGATGAGTTGCATCTTTTCCCGTTGAGATATCCATTCCAAAAGCGGGTATGCGCCGACGTGTAACGTAGGTCTCACTTTACCAAACGTCATCCCATCGCCTGAGGCTTATGAAGGAATATTTTGATTGGTGTAAAATAAGGGCAAAAGGAACATAAGATGACTTACGCTCAAGTTGTTACTCAGGTCAAGCGAATGTCGCGGTCGGAAAAGCTGGCGCTGATGAAGGTTCTTGCAGATACGCTTTCGGATGAATCCGCGCCTGCAAAGCGAAAGCGCACACTCGATCATCTTTATGGCGCCTTGCGTCCCAAAACTGGGCGCATTCCTTCCAATAAACAGATCAGGAAGGAATATGTCAATTACCTGATCGAGAAATATAAATGATCCGCGCCCTGCTGGATACGAACGTTATCTTGGATGCCTTGCTGGCGCGCGGTCTCCTATAGCATGTTATATGAATAACTTTTCCGTACCTTCCCAACTAACATGATCCCACCACCGCCATTTCTTTTTCTGTCAAGCGCGACAATCTATCGTGCAAGGTTCTCGCAATCTCGCTCTGCGCTGGACTGAGCGCGCCGCGGCGCAGGGCATCGAGCTGTGCCAATGCGCTTTTCAAAAGCCCGCACCGCCTTCGAATATTCTCCCAATTCAATGTGTTCGTTCAACGTATGGTCGAGATTCGAATCGCCGGGACCGTAGACCACGGCCGGACATTTCCACACCGGCGCGATGATGTTCAAATCGGCGGTTCCCGTTTTATAGACGAAGCGCGGCTCACCTTCCTGCAGGCGGATTTTAAACCCGATATTTGGATTTATTTCGTGCCTCGGAGAATGGATAAATTTACTTACTTCAGATAGGTTTTCGCAGCTTCCAGAAACTCGCGGGCTTGATTGATCGTATCCGCAACAAGCTTGCGCGTGATGTTCGTGTCGACTTCATAGTCCCCCGAAATGCGAAGGTCAAAACCTGTCCTCAAGCCCTTATGAAACTTCGGATCGAGTTCCCTTGTTTTTGCAAATTCTTTTCCGTATGCCCCGATGATCTGACCGTGCGTTTTGAACTCCAGTCCCTTTTCGTACAACAACGCCTCAGCAATATAGAACATGGCGTAATAGGCACGTCCAACGGCGATTTCCGGCTTGCCCATATCAAGGATTTGCTCGGCAACTTCAATATTATCCAGGGCTTTTTCGAACAATTTACGAGAACGTTCCTTCATGCTGGAACTCCATCCCTATGAATATTACGGACGACAGGCATATCCGCTCGCTTCCACTGGATTTCTTTGATCAGGATATAACTCACGACCACATCGTATTTAAGTGAAATGTCGCCAGCATAATCACTGGCTCGAAGATATTCCTTCCAATAATTTCGGTAGTCCTTCAACAGTACCATCACATCCACATCCGAACCATCACGGTAGTCGCCGCGCGCGTACGAGCCGTATAAATACACGGCTTTCAATTGGTCGCCGTAGATTTCGGCAAGTCCCTCTTTCAACTCCTTCATCAATTTGCGAATGCGTGCTGGCACTTTCTGGTTCATACTTTTATTTTACCCGATTTGTATTTCATTTTTGTTCTGTTGCAATAATGATTAAGCTTCGAGTGTGATATGGTTGAAATGGCGGGGACGCTTTTGTTGGCGCACCATCTTCGCGACGTGTACTTGGTGCTCTTGCAAGCAAACACTCCCAAAGGAAGCGACCTGCGCTGATGCTCCAAACTGCTTGATAGGTAGTATCTTTTCTCGTTGAGAAATCTATTTTACGTTAGATATAGTGAGGTGGCACATCGCGATCTCGCAAGTGGACTTTGATCGCGGTCACGAGAAAGCTTCGCCGGTTCGTGGGTGGAAATTGTCTTGGTCCAATTAGGGTCGCAACAAGGGGAATAATGCGATCCAAAATATTTTTCCCGCTAACCTTGAAGAAATGTATTAGTGAATAGAGCGCACGCTTCGGGTCCGTGAGGTCCCGAGTTCAAATCTCGGCGCCCCGACAGAAGGGATTCCGCCTAACTGAGGCGGGTTTCTTCATTAATACACGCGATGAGATTGTTGCACCCTTGAATGTGATCAAATCGTCCTGCAGAAATTCGGAACCGCGCCTCATCCTGCTTTTGTTGAACACTGGCTTGCGAGCATCCGAAGTTTTTGGTCTGCGTGTGAAAGATATTGATCTGCTGGCTGGCAAGTTGCGAACGATGGGAAAGGGTGGAAAAGAACGAACGGTACCGTTCCAGACTTCGATCTTGGAGGCGATTGAGCGATATTTCAAAATGTGCATTGTTATCCTCATCGGCTGCGATTCAGTTCTTGATGAATGGATGAAATATATATTCGCTTCAAGCGTTGTTGGAACATACAACATTGGACATGGTAATAGATATTTATCTGTTGCGCAGATGGATTTGGAACGGGATCATGAGAAGATTCCGCCGTTCATGGGCTGTAACCTGTGAATTCGCCAAAACAAGAAACGAGTGTAGAAGCAGGGGACTCATAAGCCTTATAGACGAGGTGAATAGAAGTTGTACAATAGAGGAATGTCAAAGCGGAATTTCACACTCACCCAAGCAAAGCAGAAGGGGTTGCTGGGAGCATACCGATTATGCAAAGATGCTGGCGGCAACCGCGCCAAATATCGTCGCTTGCTGCATCTGTGTGGTTTCAACGACCAGAAGACTGAAAAGGTTCTCACCACTACCTGTTATGTCTGATCTCCTACTGGGCAACTGTCAATTGTGCGGGCCGATCCAGGGCGAGCCAAGACAAATTTCTACGGCACCTTGAACTTGCCATGCGTTCCGAATATTATGAGTGCCGAAGTTTCAACGCAGTATTTGGAGATGCTTCTGGAAACCAACCCGAATGTACTTATCAACTTGTTTTGGGATCGGGCTTCTTGCCATCGAAGAAACCCATTGACAAGGCACTGGAGGAGAATCCCTGTTAGGAGATTATTCCCTTTCCAACAGCCAGTCCCGACTTGAATCCTCAGGAACATAACATATCTGGGAGTCAGCTTGGGCGGCCAGCCAAAGTCAGGCAAACCTGCTTCGACAACCGCCAGCATCTGTTCAAAGATGCTGTGCGGAACACCCGCGGATCACTTGAATTCTTCATCTTTGAGTAATTGCCCGGTTTCATATCTCATGTGCCATTATGGCACTCTTATGCAAGAGTTCTTTTTTTATGGTTCCCATGCGGGTCGATGATTGTTAGAAGAGCCGTACGTTAAGACGCGCAGAATAATGCCATCCGTAGACATAATATAAATTTGAAAACGACCGCTACGGTCACTTTCAAAGGCAATCTCTTTGCCATCTGGTGACCAAGAGGGGGAATCGTTATTTGATGATCCACTTGTCAGTTGTGTTTCATCACTGCCGTCAGTGTTTATCACATAGATTTGATCAGAGCCACTGCGATCGCCCGCGAAGGCAATCGTATTTCCTCTTGGTGACCAAGAGCAAAAATCATTGTTTCCAGGACCGCTTGTTAGCTTCCTTTGATTGCTACCATCAGCGTTCATGACATAGATTTGGTCAGAGCCACTGCGATCGCTCGTAAAGGCTATTTGTTTTCCATCTGGAGACCAACAAGGAGAATCATTGTTTCCAGACTTATTCGTCAATTGCCTTTGCCAGCTACCATCGGTATTTATCACGTAGATATTGGAAAGCTTTATCCTGCGATCTCTTGAAAAGGCGAACTCCTTTCCATTCGGAGACCATGAAGGAAAAACACCGGCTATGAAA
>JBJKOR010000482.1:0-6032 GCA_046707185.1 Anaerolineales bacterium
CTTGTTTAAATTATCCATTCTTGCGACTGATGATTAGAAAAGAAAGGAAGGATTATTGTGAACCGTAGCGATTTAAAACAATTACAATCCTTACAGGATTCTCCCTCAGTCTCTATTCTCATGCCGACCCATCGTATATATCCTGCCAATCGCCAGGACCGCATCCGTTTAAGAAACTTGGTCTATGAAGCTGTTGGTCAACTGACAGCCCAATATGAAAAGCGTAAAATCAAGCCTTTGCTGAATCGTCTGAAAGAATTGGATTCCCGAGTCGATTTTCGGCACACCCTGGATGGGCTGGCTTTGTTTGTCAGCAACAAATTTACAGGCGAGTATCCACTGCCTTTTTCCGTAAAAGAGCGCGTGGTCATCGGGGAGAAGTTCGCCATTCGCGACCTGGCGTTTGCCCTCAATCGCAGTCCGCGTTACTGGGTGCTTGTATTGAGTGAAAAACCTACAAGGTTATATCAAGGCTCCAAAGATATGTTGTTGGAAATAACCGAGGGCGAATTCCCCCTGATGCATCTTGGCCCCGGAGGCGCAGAACCGTTGCCCGGGGGGTTCGGCATCAAGAAATCAGCTATACGGGATGAGTATGACCGCCAATTCTTCCGCCATGTGGACGTGGCGTTTGGCAGGTTTTCCTCTGCAGAATCGTTCCCGCTGATTGTCGTAGGTGTGAAGCGTAATCTTGCGTTTTTCAACGAAGTGACGCAACACAATCCTTTGATCGCCGCTTCGCTCGAAGGAAGCCACGACAAGACATCACCAATAAAACTCGGTGAACTGGTCTGGCCCCTGGTGCAAAAATGGATGAGAAAACAACGCAGGGAAATCCTTGAAGAGTTTAAGCAGGCAATTGGAAATAAAAAAGCAGTCTTTGACATACGGCCTGTGTGGCAGGCCGTAAAAGATGGACGCGGCGCGGTTCTGCTTGTGGAAAAGAACTTTCATTTTCCGGTTCCGGCATCTGGCAGGACAAAGTTGAAGCATCCCATTGAAACAGAATGTTTTGATGATGCGGTTGACGAACTGATCGATGATATATTATCCAAGAATGGAAAAGTGGTCTTCTTGGGCAATAACGCATTGTCAGACTACAAACGGATCGCTTTGATCCTGCGATATTAATCCAACATTCCACTCATGCAGATGATGAATTGCATGAGTGGGACTCACAATTGATTGGTAAAACTATGACACCTTCCTCACATAATATCGGCTTTATCTCCACCCGTTTTGCAGGCACCGACGGCGTTTCGCTCGAAACGCAAAAATGGGCAACCGTGCTCGAGCGGATGGGCCACCAATGCTTTTATTTCGCGGGTCAATGCGATCGAAGTGCAGACCACTCCGTGGTCGTGCCCCAGGCGTTTTATCGTCATCCCGAAATCGACAAATTGAATCAGCAGGCGTATTCCGGCAGTTGGACGGTCACGGAAGAAGCGCGCGCGGCGCGGCCCGAAATGGCGGGCCTGCACAAGGATTTCTTTTCCATCTATGTGCGTCCATCTGCCATGACGCGCCGCATCAACGAATTGAAGGAGTATCTCAAGGAGGAGTTGTATAAGTTTGCGCATCAATTCAAGCTTGAGATTTTGGTCGTCGAAAACGCCGTGACGATTCCGCTCAACCTTCCGCTGGGACTTGCCATTACCGAGTTCATCGCTGAAACGGGATTTCCCACCATTGCGCATCATCACGACTTTCATTGGGAGCGGCAGCGCTTCCAGGTCAATTGCGTGGCGGATTATCTGGCCGCAGCCTTTCCGCCCACACTTCCCTCGATTCGACACGTGGTTATCAACACGGTCCAATCGCAGCAGATCGCTTCGCGTTACGGTGTGACCTCGCGTGTGATTCCCAATGTGATGGACTTCGACTCGCCGCCGCCCGCGCCGGATCCCTACACCGAAACGGTTCGCGCGGACTTTGGCATTGCGCCCGGCGAATTCTTCTTTCTCCAACCGACGCGCGTCATCCAGCGCAAAGCCATCGAACACGCTGTTGAGCTTGTCCGGCGGCTCGACCTGCCCGCCAAGCTGGTGATCTCACATGCCGCTGGTGATGAAGGCACGGACTACGAGAAACACGTGCGCGAATACGCACATATGTTGGATGTGACCGTGCGCTTCGAAGCGGATCAGGTGCAGGACGAGCGCGGCGTCACACCGAACGGCAAAAAGATTTATACGCTCGGCGATATCTATCCAAAGGCAGACCTCATCACCTATCCGTCCAGCATCGAAGGCTTTGGCAATGCCTTTTTGGAAGCGGTCTATTATCGCCGTCCGATTCTCGTGAACGGTTATTCCATTTACGAAGTGGATATCAAGCCCAAAGGTTTCCGAACCATCTGGTTCGACGGCTTCATCAGTGATGAAACGATCAAGAAGGTACGCACCGTCTTGCGAAATCCCGCGATAACGGCGGAATGGACTGAAGAAAATTATAAACTTGCCCAACGATATTTTTCGTTTACCGTCCTGGAACGCCGACTCCAATCCATCCTCGCCGACTGTTTGGGACAACAAGTATGAAGATCGCGATCCTGCATTACTCGGTTCCACCGGTTGTCGGAGGCGTGGAAAGCGTCATCGCCCATCACGCGCGGCTGATGTCCGCCGCGGGACATACGGTTCGTTTGATCGCGGCGCGCGGCGAGTCCATGAACGGTACGATTCCGCTGATTCCCATTCCGTTGGTAGGTTCACGCAATGCAAGAATCTCTGAGATGAAAGGGCTTTTGGATCAGGGTGAGATTCCATCTCAATTTGAAACTTTGCGGGATGAAATTGCATCGAAACTATCGAACGCGCTGTCGGATATGGACGTTTTGATTGCACACAATGTCTGTTCGTTGAATAAGAATTTGGCATTGACCGCTGCACTTCATAAACTGCATCTTGCCGGGAAGTTGCCGCGTTTGATTCTTTGGCATCATGATCTGGCGTGGACAACGCCGCGTTATCGTTCCGAACTTCATGAAGGTTATCCGTGGGATCTATTGAAGACAGATTGGGGAGGTACAACACACGTTGTCGTCTCGGAATTGCGCCGCAGGGAATTAGCCGATTTGATGAAACTGAATCCCGCCTCCATTCATGTCATCCCGAACGGCGTGGATGTGGAACGGTTCTATAAACTCGAATCGCAGACTCAGGCTTTGATCGAGAAAATAAATCTGTTGGATGCCGCGCCGATTCTTTTGCTGCCGGTGCGCGTTACGCCGCGCAAGAATATCGAACTGGCGCTGCATATGCTGGCTGAATTGCGGAAGGAATTTCCGAGAGCGGCGCTGGTGGTCACGGGTCCGCTCGGACCGCACAATGTCAACAATCAAAAATATTTCAATTCACTCCTGGAACTTCGTGAACAATTGGCGTTGCAGGATTCTGTACACTTTCTTGCAGAGTTGGATGGTTCGTTTTTACCCGATGAAGTCATTGCCGATTTTTATCGCATTGCCGACGCATTATTCCTCCCCAGCCGCGAGGAAGGTTTTGGCATTCCCCTGATCGAAGCTGCCTTCAGCCATCTGCCGGCCTTCTGCGCGGACATTCCTCCGCTGCGCGAGTTGGGTGCGGACGACGCGGTCTATTTCGCACCGAACGAAGATCCGTCCAGGCTTGCATCTGTGGTTTCAAATTATTTCCGGTCATCCATGCCTGCGCGTCTGGCGATGCACACGCGTACTTCTTTCCGATGGAAAGCCATCTATCATCAGCAAATCGCGCCTTTGTTAGTGAAAGGATAAGATTGTGCAAAAGCAATCCAAGTTTGTCCCTATTCACATCATTTTGGTTCCGATTGTTCACAACGGACCTGGTGCTGAAGCGTTGGATCTGGCGCTTCATTTCGATGCAGAGATCATCCTGGTCGGCGTGGTGGTCGTGCCGCCTGATCAATCTTTGAGTATCGGCGCGGCTTCCGCGCGAACTTTGCGCAGGGAATTGCGACAATACGGAAAAGACGAACGAATCACCAGCAAGAGCAAAGTCATCGTTTCATACCAGCCTTGGGAGGAACTTTCCCAGTTGATACAGGATGTGAAGCCTGATTTGTTGTGCCTGGAGTGGGACGCTCATTTCAGCGCGTTATCCGTAACTGCCAGGGACGCGTTATCGCATCCACCCTGCGATGTGGCATTGGTGCGCGGCAAATTGCAGGGTCAACCGAAACAGGTCGTGGTCCCGCTGCGAGGCGGACCCCATGCAGAGTTGGCGCTGCGCGTGGGTCTGGGCTTGCATCCCAAACGTGTCGCGGCGCTCCACTTACGCAAACCGGACGATCCTGAAGCCGGAAGCGACGCATCGTTCAAAGGCTTGGAACGCGTCCTGAAACAAATGCCGGAAGTGCAGAAACAGTTCACGGTCACGAGCGACGCGGCGCAATTGATTCTGGACACGGCCAAACCAACGGGTGTAATCGTTCTGGGGACGGCATCTCAACTGCCAGCCAGTTCCGTTTCCCTGGGTGCATTCGCCGACCGCATCCTGCACAATGCGCCGTGCGCGGTGATCGCGGTCAAAAGCGGACGACCGCTCTTGCAGGAACAATACGATGAAATCGCGGGTGTGAAAGCCATCTCCATCCTGGTGGATAAATGGTTTGCAGAAAACACCTTTCACGCGGATGAATTCAAAGCCTTGCATGAACTCGTGGAAATGAAGCATCAACAAGGCAAGACCATCAGTTTGGCGCTGCCTGCCTTGAATGAAGAAGAGACGGTGGGACAAGTGATCGGAATGATGAAAGGGGAATTGATGGAAAAGATTCCCTTGCTGGATGAGATTGTGTTGGTCGATTCCGACTCGACGGATCGCACGCGTGAGATTGCCGAAGAATTGGGAATACCGGTTTATATCCACCAACATTTGCTCGAGCGCCTGGGCGCGCGGCGCGGCAAGGGCGAAGCCTTATGGAAGAGTCTGCTGGTGACGCGCGGCGACATCATCATTTGGATCGACACGGACATCGTGAACATCCATCCGCGTTTTGTGTATGGGATCATCGGGCCTTTGTTGCTGAACCCGCAAATACAATTTGTCAAAGGCTTTTATCGCAGGCCGCTCAGGGTCGGCGAAAAGATGCAAGCCGGCGGCGGCGGACGCGTCACCGAGTTGACGGCGCGTCCTTTGCTGAATCTGTTCTACCCCGAACTTTCCGGGGTCATGCAGCCGCTGGCAGGCGAATACGGCGGGCGGCGCGAGGCGCTGGAGCGTGCTACATTCTACTCCGGTTACGGCGTGGAAACGGGCTTGCTGATCGATATTTACGAGAAATACGGGCTGCAAGCCATTGCACAAGTTGACCTGCTGGAGCGCATTCATCATAACCAGCATCTCGAGGCGTTGAGCAAAATGTCCTTTGCCATCATTCAAACCATGATCCATAAGCTTGAGAATCGTTTTGGCAATGCGATACTCGAGGACGTCAACCGCTCCATGAAATTGATTCGTCACAACAACAGGGGAGGCTATTTTCTCGAAGTCGAAGAGATCGCTGAGCTTTCGCGCCCTCCCATGATCGAAGTCGCGGAATATTTGGAACGCAAACGATGACGGACTTCTGGCTGGTTCGTCATGGACAAACAGATTGGAATCTCGATGGCCGCTGGCAGGGACAAGCTCCTTACGCACCGGGGCTGAACGAAACCGGATTCGCTCAGGCGCAGGCATTGCAGGATGAACTAAGGGATATTCATCTCGATGCCATTTATTCCAGTGACTTGCTTCGTGCACGCCAGACGGCGGAACGGATTGCCGAATCCCGCGGCCTGATCTTGCTCCTCGAACCGCGTCTGCGTGAGATTAATCTTGGCGCGTGGGAAGGGCTGCTTATCAGCGATGTGGATGAAAAATATCCTCGAGCGTTGGAGGAGCGCCAGCGTGATCCGCTTCATGCCCACGCTCCCGATGGCGAATCGCCTTTGGATGTGGCCGAACGCATCCGGGCCGCCATGAACGATATTTCCGCCTCCCAAGCGGGCAAAGCGGTTTTGATCGTCTCGCATGGAATAGCATTGGCGG
>JBJKOR010000483.1:0-14041 GCA_046707185.1 Anaerolineales bacterium
CTCATGTCGGCGGACGAACCCGATAAGATCGTAACGGCGCGCATCGGCAACGCGGGCGGCGTGGTATTGGGAATCGGCGAAGATGAAAATTTTCTTGCCAGCGACATCCCGGCCATCATGGAACATACGCACCGCGTGATGTTCCTTGAATCGCGTCAAATGGCGGTAGTCTCGCGCGAGGACATGCGTGTGGAAACCATCGACGGCGCGCCGGTTCAACCGCAAGTGCATACCATTTCATGGGACCCGGTTACGGCGGAGAAGGGCGAGTATCGTCACTTCATGCAAAAGGAGATCAAGGAACAGGCGCGTGCGCTCACCGATACGCTGGCAGGCCGCGTCGATTTCGTCAAAGGCCAAATCCGTTTGCCTGATCTCAAGCTCACCCAGGAATTCGCGAATCAAATCGAAAAGATAACCATCACGGCTTGCGGCACCGCCGCCTACGCGGGCATGGTCGGTAAAACCTTGATCGAAAAAATCGCGCGCATCCCCACGGAAGTCGTGATTGCATCCGAGTTCCGTTACAGCGATCCGATCCTCGATAAAAACAGCGTGGTGCTCGCTATTTCACAATCCGGTGAGACGGCCGATACCCTGGCCGCCATGGAAGAAGGGCGGCGCAAAGGTGCGGCAGTGTGGGGCATTGTCAATGCGATTGGATCACAGGCCATGCGCATCGCGGATGGATTCATCTCGATGCAAACCGGACCCGAAATCGGCGTGGCTTCGACCAAGGCTTTCACCGCCCCGCTCATCGACCAGTATATGCTGGCGATTCTTCTCGCCGACTTGCGCGGGGTACTGAACGAGAAAGATCGCCGCGCACTGGTCGCCGATCTGCGTCTGGTACCCGACCTGATTGGCCGAACTTTGGAACGCGAAAGTAAAGTCGAGAAAATTGCATATCTGTTGAAGGACATATACAATTGTCTGTATCTCGGACGCGGCATCAACATGCCGATTGCTTACGAAGGCGCGTTGAAGCTCAAGGAAATTTCATACATCCACGCTGAAGGCTATCCGGCCGGAGAAATGAAGCACGGCCCGATTGCCTTGATCGATCCTTCCATGCCGGTCGTGTGCCTGGCGCCCAAGGACCCGTGGCACGAAAAGATGATCAGCCAAATTCAGCAAGCCAAAGCGCGCGGCGGCACTGTGATCGCGGTCGCGACCGATGGCGATGAATTGATCGCGGGCATGGCCGATCACGTTTTGTGGATACCGAAAACGCCGTGGATGCTTTCGCCGGCCATTACGGTATTGCCATTGCAGATGCTGGCCTATCACATTGCCTCCATCCGCGGCTTGGACGTGGACCAGCCAAGAAATTTGGCGAAGAGTGTAACGGTTGAATAACAAACCATAGTTCCATCTCGAATATACGCGAAACAACCAGTCGACCCTGCTGTGGGTCGACTGGTTCATATGGTTCATAATTATTCTATGTTTGTAACCCCATTGCAAATTTCACGGTTTTGAGACCGAGCTTGGCTTTATTTTCGCAAGCTTGAAATGCAGGCAGAATCGATGGTTTCCTTGGAAACCACATCCACACAAACGTCAAACTCACTTTTTGGGGGCACTACAAAGCTTAGCTTTAGGGCTGGAGGAATAGGCGAGGTGCTGATGATGTTATGACAATACATGGCATTGGCGGCCGTCACTTCGGATGTACAAATCCAACCCACACCCTGGATATTGGTGTTGCTGATATAAGATGGTAAATGGATCACAACATCAGGGAAAACTCTCAAGTTCAGAGAATTGGTCAAGAGCTGAATACAATAGTTTTGAGTTTGACCTCCAGACACCATTAGACTATCCACGCTCAAAGTCATATACTGAGATATGGATGCACTGGCAAACAAACAACCGGTCGGCACCGTGGGACGGGAAAAAGCCGTGGCGCTGGGACTGGCTGTGGCGGTTGGCGGCAATGGCGAAGGCGTAAACGTCGCCGTTTGGACAGGGCTTTCCTGTTGCGTTGGCGAAGAGACCGAAAGACTTTCCGATGCTCCAACAAACGTCGACGAGCATGAGACGAGCACCAAGCAGGAAAATAAGCAAACGAATGCGAAAGTGATTTTCATTTTGATCTTCATGTTTTTTCCCAAATATACTACAACTTGATTTCTGCAATCAATTAAGGGCTCTTGGTCTTGGCCGGTTTTGGAGTCGCCGGCGGATCATAGGTCCGCAATCCATGGAAGTCGTAACCGGGATCAATTTGAAGGTCTTGCTGGTGAACCCAGCAAGGGTCATGGTAGACCGGGCCTTCGATCACCCACCAACCTGGAATACTTCCCTGACCCAACAAGATCACACGCCTCCCCGCGTGAACTGAGCTGGAGACTTCATAGCCCGGGCCGGGTCCGCGCCAACAAAGCGTGGTGCGGATCACCAATGGATTCTGTGCCGTGGGCAGCGGCGTGTATGTCTCGGTATCCGTTATGACCGGCGTAAGCGTGAGCGTATCGGTGGGAGCTGGAGTTTGCATGGTGGACAAGGCGGTCTGCATCGGAAATATGGTGGAGGCCAGCATTGTTCGTTGAGCATTGGGAACTTGTCTTGTGCTCGGCAAAGCACAGGCCAGTAAGACTCCCATCATGGCGATGGATGCAATAATCAATCGTTTAATTCGTCCATCCATATCCATCTCCGATTTGCCGGAATCGGACAAATGAAATCATGAAACGCGCGCATCAGAATCAGCGGTTTTGTCTCATCCAATCGTGAGCAAAAATCTCGGCGTCCTCGCTTCGGATGCCATCCAAAATCTTTTGCGCCACATACTCCGCCGAGTCCGGGGGCTGGAACGAGTCATCGTCTCCATCCCACTCCCCTTCCTGATCAACGTCACTGATGGTATTCGCTTCGAAGTCAGTCGCTGTCATATATGGATAAACCACACTGACGATAATTCCATCCCCTTTCAGCTCTTCACGAGCCGTCAGGCTGATCGCCGCGATCGAACGCTTCAAGGAGGAATACGGACTCATGTTGGGAAGATACATCAGCGCGGTGCCCGAACTGATATTGACGATCATCCCGGCTTTTTGTTTGCGCATGATCGGAATGACTTTTTGCATGGCAACCAGCGGGCCAACTACATCCAGGTTAAAGATGTGCCGAAAGGTTTTCAGGCGGATCTTTTCGACCGACGCGTCATATCCCTGACCGGCATCGTTGACAAGGATATCGATCCTGCCAAAATGTTCCCTGACCTTGCTGACCATTCGGCGGACTTCGCTCACTTTGGTCATGTCGGTGGGAATTACAAACGAATCCGGCAGTTCCTTCGATAAAGCACGCAGTTTATCCCTGGAACGCGCCGCCAGCGCGACCTTTGCCCCGCTTCCCGAAAGAAGCTTCGCGGTCGCAAGTCCAATGCCCGATGAAGCTCCTGTGACAATGACAACTTTATCCTTTATTTGCATGATTGATAACCTCGCTATTAGATGGCGGATATTATAACTTGGTCGCGGCACGCGGAATGTTTAGCCGACTGTGATCTGGTTGCGGCCGGATCGCTTGCCCCGATACATCAAGTGATCGGCGCGGCGGATAAATGAATCGAAAGTGTCGTCTGACCTCAGAAGTGTTGCGCCGATGGATATGGTAATCGTCAAACTTTTATTGGCAAAATCAAGATGGGAATGTTCTACAAGATTCTTGAGCTTGTTCGCGATATTCTGCAAACCTTTTTCATTCTGTACATTGTACAAAATGGCAAGGAATTCATCGCCGCCCCAGCGTCCGATCATATCGGTAGCGCGCAGATTGTAATTTAGATTACCGACCACCATACGTAAGATTTTGTCACCGACTTCGTGCCCATGAATATCATTAAAACCCTTGAAGCCGTCGATATCGATAAATAACAATCCGATCGAGGTATGAATCTGGTGATTTTCAGTAATTGCGATGCTTAGGCGATTTTCCAAATAGCGGCGATTGCCAACATTGGTTAATGGATCAGTCAACGCGATTCGCTCTATTTCGCTCAACTGTCGGCGTGTATTAACGACCTTTTCATTATTGCTGAACGTTTCCACCGCCCCGATAATGACGCCCTGTGCATCACGTATCGGCGAGGTACGCACTACCACCGGCACGCGATACCCATCGGCGTGATGCAAAAAAACTTCAACTTCGCGGATTTGCCCGTCTTCCATACAGGCAGACAACGGACAATCATTGAGGCAAAGCTGAATTCCATCAGCAGTCACGTGATTGAGCAGGTTGTCGCGACAAGCCCGCCCGACAGTCTGAGACGCCGGATAACCTGTAATGCGTTCCGCCCCCTTATTCCAATAAGTGATGATACGTTCCCGATCACAGAAATATATGCCATCGTAGAGATTATCAATGAGCTTTTTATAAAAATCATTGTGAGCATCCATAATGCACTCCTTGCAAGTCCAACATCTCATCATAGCATTGGCTTTATTAAAAATAGGTTACAACATCATTATCACCATGTTTGTACTTCCAAGTTCTGATACTATATCTGACGATAAGCGGGCATGCCTAAGCAAACTTTACAGCCTGCCCCAAAAAGTACAGCAAAGCATCAAGGAGGTACCATGCTGAAATCCATTTACATTGCCGGACCCTTGTTCAACGCTGCAGACCGTTCCTACCTGGAGCACATCGCGGATGTGCTCGAAAAAGCAGGATACAAGACTTTTCTGCCTCACCGCGATGTCGGTGTCATCGACGAATTGACTCAAGAAGAACGCACCCGCATCTTCTACGGCGATCTGCGCGCTCTCGATCAATATGATATTTGCGTAGCCCTATTGACCGGCCCGGATCACGACTCCGGTACCTGTGCCGAACTTGGATACTGTTATGCCAAAGGAAAGCCCTGTTACGGGGTAACGGACGATATCCGCTGGCTTAACAATTTCATATGGGGCTTGTGCAATGATGGCAAAAACATCGTGAAGCGCCCCGAGGATCTTCTCGAAAAGCTCCCATGAGCCGCAAACTCTATTCAACATTTCTTCACGATATGGTTGTACAATACATGCGTCTTCGAAAAGGAAATCATCGCCATGGAAATTGTTCCCAATGTTCATCTTATTCCAAATATCGTAGCAAATCCATACTTGCTTATAGACCCGGACGGACTGACGTTGATCGATGCCGGGCTGCCGGGCAATCGAAAGAAAATTCTTGCCTACATATCCGGGCTTGGCCGTTCCCCCTCCGACCTGAAGCGGATCATCATCACCCACTCCGATATCGACCACACTGGCAGCTTATCCGCGCTCAAGAAAGCCAGCGGTGCTCGTGTCTATGCCAGCGCCATCGAATCGGATGCAATTTCGAAAGGCATCGCCTCGCGGCAGATCAAACCGCGCAACATTTTCTTAAGAATGCTCATAAGCGTGGCAGGGCGTTTTATCAAATCGAAACCCGTGCGTGCAGATGAAATCTTGAAAGATGGACAAGTTTTGCCCATCCTGGGCGGATTGCAAGTTTTAGAAACGCCCGGTCACACACCCGGACATATCTCCTTATTCTCGCCAGCAACCGGGGTTCTGTTTTCAGGCGATTCCATTGTCTCGCGCGAAGGAAAACTACTCCGCTCCGTCCCAGCCAATACGTGGGACGAAGCCCAAGCTGATGAGTCCGCCCGCAAACAAGCCATTCTCGGCGCTCAAATTGTCTGTCCCGGACATGGTGCGGTCATCAAAGAAGCCGCCGACAAGTTTCCGAGAGTTTAATCTGCAACGAGATTGTCAGCTTTCTTTTATTTTTTGGTACAATAATTAACAAAAAGATAGTACATTGTTATTACATTGATTTCTGTTCTTCTCGAAGGAGGTCGCCATGTTGTCGTTCAGAAAAGGTATCAATGTTCTCGTAATGCTGGCAGTTCTGCTGGCATCCTTCGCGGTAACGGGTAACGCATTCGCCTGGTCGGGTTGCGGGCCAAGCTATGTGGTTCAATGGGGAGATACGATGGCTTCGGTAGCCTATAGATGTGGAACCACTGTTGCCGCCATTCAGCAGGCAAATCCCAATCTCCGGTATTGGCTATACGCCGGTCAAACCATAACCATTCCAGGATATTACCAAAACAACCCAAACTATTATCCCAACAACGGGAATGGATACTATCCCAATAATGGGAATGGATACTACGCACAATATCGGCCCGCGACTTACAGTTACGGGAATAGAACCTATGTCGTTCAATGGGGAGACACGCTGAGGTCAATTGGCGGGCGGTATGGCGTTGGCGTCACCGATATTATGGCAGCCAATCCACAAATTGTGAATCCCAACTGGATTTTCTATGGACAAGTGATCAACCTTCCGCATCCCGTCCAATACTATACGGTCCGGCATGGTGACACGCTGGCCAACATTGCTGTGCGTTTCGGTACCACCTTATATAATTTGGAGTCGCTTAACCGCCTCTGGAACCCCAATATAATTTATGTTGGGCAGGTTGTCCGAGTTTGGTAGAAGCCACACATAACTGATCCATGAACGATTCTCAAGGAGTATCGTTCATGGGTACTTTAGCGGGTTTCTGTCACTTTGTGAAGGGTTCGAGGCTTTTCGGCATCGAACCCTTTGACGAGGGTCAAGTAATAAGAGAACAATTGAGCGGGTACGATATTTACGAGGGGCGTTAACGATTCGGGAATTTCACTGGAAACGGGGATACGAGTTTGCGCCAAGCCCAAAGTCTGTTCCAAGTTCGAGATGACAACCAATTCCGCGGAAAGGTCTTGCTTTAAATGTTGCAATAACGCAGTCAGCGAATCAGCCACTGCGCCCGCTGAAACCACTGCCATGACGGGGAAACCTTTGGCCACAATCGCAATCGGTCCATGTTGAAAATCAGCGGACGAATACGGCTCGGCCTCGACATAGGTCAGTTCCTTGAGCTTGAGCGCCCATTCATAGGCCGTCGAATAATTGAAACCGCGGCCTAGCACCACGCATTGCTGCATATAACGATAACGTTCAGCCGCCCGACGAAGCATCCCGTCAGCTTTCAACGATTCGTTAATCCACTCCGGAACTTTTTTCAACGCATTCCAAGCCGACTCGCTTCCGCCCAATGCCGTTGAGATCATGGCAATCGCCATCAGTTCGGCGGTATAGGTTTTCGTCGCCGCGACCGCCAACTCGGCTCCGGCTTGAATATCCAGCACGAAGTCGGCGCTCGAGGCGAGCGGTGAATCGGAGGCGTTCGTGATCGCCAGTGTTGGGCATCCCTGACGCCGCCCCTCCTCCAGCACGCTGACAATATCCGGCGATTGTCCCGATTGAGAAATCGCGATGACAAACGCGCCCTTGAGATTCGGCGGTTGGTGATAATACGTAAACAACGATGGGGTTGCAAGCGCCAGCGGCAAACGGTTGATTGCGCCCAAAAGATAATTGGCATAGCGACCGGCATTATCCGAGGTGCCGCGCGCTGCCAGGAAAATGTAAGAGACATGGCGCGACTTAATTGCATGAGCAACTTCTTCAGCCATTTTACGTTGAGAAGTCATCAGCGTTGCAAGACGCCCAGGTTGTTCCATAATTTCAGAATGTAATGACATGTTTCCTCGCACTTCGAATGATACCGCACAGTACCGGACTTATATCCGAAAAAGGCAATAAGGCGATCCATTAGACCCTTGTTCGATCTTGGCAAGCTGTCGTGCATTTGCCCCCATGAGTTCTCCAAGAAACACTGCGTCCAGCCGACAAAGTTCAGGATGATCTTTAATGATCGCGGCATAAGGGCAATGGCCGAATAGGATTCGTGGACCTTCCGCGCCCGCTTCCCAGCGCGCCTGATAATGCAGCGTCTTCAGCTTCTCGACCACGAGCGCCAATCGCTTCGCGGCCGGGACCCCAGACTCGAGCCTCCCGATTTTGGCAGTCAACCCTCCAGCCAATTTCTTCAACGCTTCATCTTGTTCCGAAGCAGATAGGTTGGACAACCACAGGCTTAACGCCGCGTCCGAAAGCGAGGCCAGATTGTTTCCCAACGTTTTCTCGGATAATTTATACAACTTGACTGGCCTGCCGCGGCCCGTCCTGCGATTCTCTGTGGACACTTCAACGCGTCCATCGGCCGACAAGATGGAGAGATGATGCCGTACTGTGGCCGCCGACAAGTTCAGTCCGCGCCCGATTTGCGCTGCTGAAGCGATGGGTTGTTTTCTAAAATAAGCCAAAACTTTCTGACGCACAGTTGTCACGGGCATGATGTGATTATACTCATAAAATCGTTTTTGCAAATATATTTTTGCATAATTCGGTTGACTTTCATAACCACAGTGCTATAATCGTCAAGTTTGTGATGAGAAATACCAAAATACGCTTTGGAGGAAAGCAATGGAATTTCAGAACTATATCGGCGGTGAATGGGTCAAAGGAAGGGGCGGAAAAACCTTTGATACGATCAACCCAGCGAACGAGGATGTTCTTGCTCAAATCCAAGCCGCGGAAATTGCGGATGTAGATGCAGCGGTCCAAGCCGCAACGCGAGCATTTCATCCCTGGCGATTGATGCCAGCGCCATTACGCGGTGAACTTCTTTTCAAAGTCGGTGATATTCTCAAACAAAGGAAGGAAGAACTTGCCCGACTCTTGACCCAGGACATGGGCAAAGTCATTGCCGAAGCACGCGGCGATATTCAAGAAGCCATCGACATGGCATTTTACATGGGCGGTGAAGGCCGTCGCCTGCTGGGTTACACCGCGCCGGTTGAAATGCCGAACAAATTCGGCATGGCAGTACGCGATCCTTCTGGTGTGGTTGGAATCATCACACCGTGGAATTTCCCGATCGCAGTCCCTTCGTGGAAAATCTTCCCCGCCTTGATCGCGGGCAACACACTGATCTGGAAACCGTCGCCGGAAACACCCGCCATCTCCGCTGCATTCGTTAGAGTTTTCGAAGAAGCTGGAATTCCCGCAGGCGTCTTCAATCTTCTACTTGCTCCCGGGGCGGACGTTGCCAAAGCATTGGTCAGCCATCCCGGCGTGCGCGTGCTTTCATTTACTGGCTCGACCACTACCGGACGCGCGATCGCCGAGGAAGCCGGAAAGCTCAACAAAAAAGTTTCGCTCGAAATGGGCGGCAAGAACGCCATCATCGTTTTGGATGACGCCAATCTCGAACTCGTGGTGGATGCAACCCTGTGGGCCGCCTTTGGGACAACGGGTCAACGCTGCACCGCCGCAAGCAGATTGATCGTTCAAAAAGGAATCGCTGGCAAGCTCAAAGAAGCATTGGTCGAACAAACAAAGAAATTAAGGCTCGGCGACGGACTCGATGAAAAAGTCGAAGTCGGTCCGGTGATCAACAAGACAGCGCTGGATCGTATTGATAAATATGTTCAGATCGGAAAGAAAGAAGGCGCGCGGGCGTTGACTGGCGCTTCAGTAGCAGAAGTTAACGGAAAAGGCTTTTTCTACGCACCTACTCTATTCGACGGAGTCCAGCCCGGGTCCACGCTGGAACGGGAAGAGGTTTTTGGCCCGGTGCTTTCCATCATCGAAGTCAATTCACTCGAAGAAGCCATCGAAGTCAACAATCGTTCCCAATATGGACTCTCGACTTCGATCTTTACGCAGGATGTCAACCGCGCTTTCACCGCCATGCGCGACATCTTCACCGGCTTGGTGTACATCAATCACGGCACAACCGGCGCGGAGATTCAGTTCCCGTTCGGCGGCGTGCGCGGCACCGGCAACGGACATCGCGAAGCCGGGCAGGCCGGACTCGAATTGTTCACCGAGTGGAAATCCATCTATGTGGATTATTCGGGCAAGTTGCAGCGCGCACAGATTGATAATAGAGAAGAATAATTTGGGAATTGGTAAATTGGGAATTGATTTACCAACCACCAATTTACAAATTTACCAATGACCTTAAATTGGGAGACATCCTACGCAATCGCTTTGGAATTGAAACGGCTGCATGTGGATGTGAACATCGAAGAAGTAAGCCTGCAACAAATTTATGATTGGACGTTGGAACTTCAGGAATTCGAGGATGATCCCGCTCTTTGCAACGATGACATCCTTTCATCAATCTATCAAGAATGGTATGAGGAGCTAATGAATGGCAGATAACAAAGAACTAAACTCTCCGGGTTATGAAATCCCGGAAGATCTCCAGCACGCAGTCAGCATCACGACCATTGACCGCCTGTATAACTGGGGACGGCGCTGGTCGGTATGGCCGATGATGTTCGGTTTGGCGTGCTGCGCCATCGAGATGATCGCCGCACAGGCCGCGCGTTACGACCTCTCCCGCTTCGGCATGGAAGTGATGCGCCCCAGTCCCCGTCAATCCGACTTGATGATCGTGGCCGGGACCGTCACCAAGAAAATGATCCCCGCCATCGTGCGTCTCTACAACCAGATGCCGGAACCGAAATACGTGGTGGCAATGGGCGCATGCGCGTCCGGCGGCGGACCTTTCAAGGAAGGCTATAACGTGGTGGCGGGCGTGGACAAGTTCGTCCCGGTGGATGTTTACATTCCCGGCTGTCCTCCTACCCCACAAGCCCTGAATGCAGGCTTGATCAAACTTCAGGAAAAAATCGACAAGCAATCCATTCGCAAAGTTCGTTGGTATCAGAAAGGTGCTGATTCGGTGGAATTGCCAATCCCCGTGCTTGGACCTGACTTGATGGATCCCAGCCGCTATGCCGAGATCAAGCAAATTGCGGCACACATCGTCCCCGCAGGCGAGAAACCAGCCGAGACCGCGACGGAGGCAAAGGAGTAACCATGGCCACTCTCGTTCATACTGAGACCGTTGATTTGGCTGCGCGTTTCCCCGGCTCCGTCACCGCCGACAGCCGACCCGGTTATTCTGGCTGGGTTGTCAACAAAGACAAACTGATCGAAGTTGCCACCGCTCTGCGCGATGAATTCGGCTTCGATCTGCTTTCCTATGTTTGCGGCGTGGATTATTTTCCCAACACGATGGAAGTCGCATACGAAGCCTATAAGACCACCGGCGGCCCCGGCATCCGCTTCAAAGTCCAGGTCCCGCGCGTGGACCCGATTGAAGTCCCCAGCCTCACGCCGGTCTGGCCCGGCGCAGAATTCCAGGAGCGCGAGATTTGGGATCTGTACGGAATCAAATTTACCGATCATCCCGACTTGCGCCGCATATTGATGTGGGAAGGCTTCGAAGGTCATCCCATGCGCAAAGATTGGCATGAACCGTTCTATGAAGAAGATAACAAGCCGTTGAAGAGTCGCTGGCCGGATGGAAAATTCGTCAGCGCCGAAGACAAGAATCCATACAAAGATAACTTGCAGTTCCCGCCGAACTTCGATCCTGAGCATGTAAAGATCGATGGCGAAGCGCCGCTGTACGACACCCTGCAGAAATACACAACCATCGATGGCGGCATCAAGACTGATCATGTGTTGGTCAACATGGGACCGCAACATCCGTCCACACATGGCGTATTCCGCGCCGCGGTGGTGCTCGATGGCGAAACCATCGTCAGCCTGAAACCGGTGATGGGCTACCTGCATCGCAACCACGAAAAGATCGGCGAGCGCAACACGTTCCTGCAAAACATGCCTTATACCGACCGCCTCGATTATTTCAACTCCATGAGCAGCAACTGGGGTTATTCGCTGGCCGTCGAAAAATTGATGAATATCCAAGTTCCGGAACGCGCCGAGTATCTGCGTGTGATCATGGCAGAACTAAGCCGTATCCAAAACCACTTGATTTTGATTGGGATGTTGCTCAACGATCTCGGCGCGTATTTCACACCCGCGCTCTACGCCTTCGAAGAACGCGAACTGATTTTGGACATCTTCGAAGCCGCTTCGGGTTCGCGCATGATGTGCAATTACCATCGCTTTGGCGGTATATCACGCGACCTGCCCGCTGGCGTGCTCCAAAAAATCAGCGATCTTGTGTTTGAACGTCTGCCGCGCAGGGCCGATGAGTTCGATCGATTGCTGACTGAAAACGAAGTATTGATCTCGCGCTTGAAAGGCGTAAAAGTGATCGACGGCGATGAGGCGGTCAAGTACTCGATCACCGGCCCGGTTCTGCGCGCCGCCGGGGTTCCTTATGACGTTCGCCGCGCCCAACCCTATGGCATTTACGACCACTTTGAGTTCGATGTGGCCCTGCGCCACCACGGCGACTTGTACGATAACTATCTCATCCGTCTCGATGAGATTCGACAATCCATCCGAATCATCCAGCAGGCCGTGAAGCAGATACCCGAGGGACCGATCAACTCGCAAAAACCGCAGTACCAAGTCCGGGTCCCGGCAGGCGAGTCGTACGGACGCATCGAAGGGCCAAAGGGTGAACTCGGCTTTTACATCATCTCGACCGGAAAACCGAATCCGTGGCGTTATCACGTGCGCGCCCCATCCTTCATCAACCTCACAGCACTCGAGAAGATGTGCGTGGGAACCAAGATCGCGGACTTCGTCGCCATCCTCGGCGTGATCGACATCGTGCTTGGTGAGACGGATAGATAAGAACCCATGTCATTGCGAGAAGCCGCTGGTCGAGTGCCGCCGACACTTGCACCTGCATGCAAGTGCAGGTGAGGCGGTGTACCGAGACCAAGGCGACGAAGCAATCTCATGGAACCATCAATTGTCTGTTAGATGAGATTGCCACGTGGCGCTAAAACACCACTCGCAATGACATAATAAACGGAGAACTTAATTATGTATGGTAAAGGAATAATCAAAGGTCTCGGCGTAACCCTCAAGCGCTTCGTAAATACGTATCTCGATGACATCGCCTGGTGGGGACGCCGTTATTACACGCCGGAGGGCATTGCCCATCGTTCCAGCGCAAAGGAACGCGGCATCTTCACCGTGCAGTACCCCGAAGAGAAATTACCGCTGCCGGAAGAATTTCGCTTTGTGCCGTTCCTCGTGTATGATGAAAAGGATGGCAAGCGGGAAGTCCGCTGCACCTCATGTGGAATTTGCGCCAAAGTCTGCCCGCCGCAGTGCATTTGGATCGTCCGCACCAACGACCCGCATACGGGTCGCCCCGTGCCGGAACCCGCCGAGTTCTACATTGACGCCGACATCTGCATGAACTGCGGATTCTGCGCCGAGTATTGCCCGTTCGATGCAATCATCATGGATCACGATTACGCCATCGCATCCTATGGACGCAGTGTGTTCAACATGCAGAAATTGCTCAAACCGGCCTCGTATTACAAGAGCATCCGCCCCGAGAATTATCAACGCAACGAAGACGAACGCAAAGCCAAGGAGGCTGCCAAAGCCGCCAAGGCCGCAGCCGCAAGTTAGATGTCAACCATCGCGCTGAGCGGAGGCCGAATAGCCGTGTTCTTCGGCATATCGAGACCGTAGTCGAAGCGCCCTTCGACTGCGCTTCTCTCCGCTCAGGCAAAGAATTATATTGGTAAAAAAATGTCAAACAAACTTACGAAAGAAACCATCCTTGCCGCGCTCAGCAAAGTACAGGAACCGGAACTCAACAAGGACCTTGTCACGCTGAACATGGTGCAGAATCTCAAAATCAACGATGACGATGTCTCGTTCACCATCATGCTGACCACGCCCGCCTGCCCTTTGCGCGGTCAAATCGAAAAAGAGGCCGCGGAGGCGGTAAAGGCGCTCGGAGCGAAGACGGTCCAAGTCAAGTTGGCCTCGGACGTTCCCAACGATGGCCGGATGCGCGGTATCGTCAACATGCCGATCCGCAACGCCATCGCGGTCGGCTCCGGCAAAGGCGGGGTCGGAAAATCGACCGTGGCCGTCAACATCGCCGTGGCGCTGGCAAAATCCGGCGCGCGCGTCGGGTTGATGGATGCCGATATCTACGGCCCCAACATTCCCACCATGCTGGGCGTCGAAAAACTTCCGCCGCCGGTTGGCAATAAGCTGACGCCCGCCGTGGCCTACGATGTCAAGATGATTTCGATGGGCCTGCTCGTCAAGCCGGGCCAGCCTTTGATCTGGCGCGGACCGATGCTTAATTCCGCTATCCGCCAGTTCCTCGCCGATGTGGAATGGGGCGAGC
>JBJKOR010000484.1:0-7164 GCA_046707185.1 Anaerolineales bacterium
GGTTCGGAGATTTGCTGGAAGAAATTCATCAGCGCCGCCAAGTTCTATGAAGCGGATGTTCTGATCCTCGGCGGGGATATGACGGGAAAAGCCATCGTGCCGATCATTGCTCAAAGCGATGGCCAGCACAAAGTCACTTTGCTGGACCAAGAAACGATTCTCAATTCAAAAGAAGAAGTTGACCAAATGATCGCCACCATCCAGAATCGAGGATACTATCCGTACGTGACCAATCCCGATGAAGTGGCGGAAATCGCAAATACGCCGGGTCGCTCCGATGAGCTTTTCTTGAAGGAAGCTTTGAACACGATGCAGCGCTGGATGGAATATGCCGATACGAAATTAGAAGGCACCAACCTGCGCTGTTTTGTTTGTCCGGGCAACGATGACATGTTCGAGATCGATGATGTAATCAAGCAGTCGAAGCGTGTGGAATTGACCGAGGGGAAAGTCATTCAGTTGGACGACCATCACGAGATGATCAACTGCGGCTGGACTACGCCCACGCCGTGGAATACGCACCGCGAGGAATCCGAAGAACAACTTAAACAACGCATCCAGCCGATGATTGATCAATTGAAGGATGCCAGGAATTCAGTTTTCCAATTGCATAATCCGCCCTACGGAAGCGGACTCGATGAAGCACCGGAATTGACGAAGGATTTGCGTCCGGCATATGCAGGCAGGTCATTGGTTCCGGTTGGAAGTCATACTGTGCTCGAATTGATCGAGAAATATCAACCCCTGCTCAGCCTGCATGGTCACGTCCACGAAGGCAAAGGCACGCGCATCTATAAACGTACACTGTGCATCAATCCCGGAAGCATGTACGAACAGGGCATATTGCACGGTGCGGTAGTCGAACTCAAGCCCAATAAATTGGGTACTTATATTCTGACAACCGGGTGAACTATGAAAATGTTATGTTATCGCGACCGAGGAAGGAGGCTTTGCAGAGAATAACAGAGGAGAATCAGGAATCCGAAAACGTAATGCCGGAAGGTATTTCACTGGTTCGTTGTTGTATAAAGATTTCTACAAAGGAGTGTAACAGATGAGCAGTGCAACATTATTTGTTCGCAAAGCAAGTGGACTGGTACGGTCCTGGTCGGTGTTCGACGCGTTCATTTACGCCACGTTCTCGATCAACCTGATTACGCTGGGCTTATTCATCTTCTCCTATGCCTGGTGGTTTCAGGGCAATCTTGTAACTGGCGTGATCATCGGCGCGGTCTTCACCATCTTTGAAGTGATCGTGTATGCCAGCCTCATCTCCGCCATGCCGCGCGCAGGCGGAGATTATGTTTGGCAAAGCCGCATTCTCAATCGAGGCATCGGCTTTGTATTGACCGTGACCGGTTGGTGGTTCATCCTCTGGCTCTGGACTCCGCTTTACGGCCAGATGCTGTCGTATGAAGTCTATACGCCGCTGTTTGGCATTGCCGGTCTCAAAGACGCGGCACTTTGGTTCCTAAGCCCGAACGGACAGTTTGTCTCCTACCTATCGGTGTGTTTGATTGTGTTCATTTACATCGCCGTTGGCATGAGATGGTACGCCCGCATCCAGAAATTCTGCTTCTGGGGCGGAGTGGTTGGTCTGGCCGTCGTTTTCCTGCTCCTGCTCTTTGGAAACAATGCGGCTTTCGTTGCCAGTTTCAACAAGTTCGCGCCCATGTTCGGTGCAACGGGCGGCGACGTCTATAGCGCCACACTCGCAGCGGGAGGTGCGGCCCAAAAAGTGTTTGGCACGGCGGGGAATTTGTGGCCGCTTGCGATCCCTGCCAGCCTCGCCCTCGTTCCCCTCCTGACTTTCTACAACCTGTGGCCTAACTGGGGTTCGACGCTTTACGGTGAAGTGCGCGGCGCTTCGGATTACAAGCGGAATTTCTGGGGCATGGCCGCCGCCATCATCGTCACCAACGTCGTGGCAATCATCTTCTTCGTTCTGATTGCCAAGACCATCGGCTGGGATTTCTATAACAAGGCCAACGGCGCCTTCTGGTATCACACCTTCACCGATCCGACCGCGCCCCTGCCGCTTCCGATCTGGCCCTATCCTGGACTCTTCGCGGCGTTCCTCCTTCAAAGCCCGGTGCTCCAATTCATTATCGTCCTGCTGATGAGTCTGTTCTGGTTCGGATGGTCCGGCACGTTATTCCTCAGCTCGACGCGTGTGATCTTCGCGGCAGCCATTGACCGCATGTTGCCCGAATGGGTTTCAAGAATCGAGCCCCGCACCAAGACACCAGTCAATGCGTTGCTGTTGATGGTGATCCCATCCGTGATCGTTTCCTGGTTGTACGCCTACAACATATTCTCATTCCAGAGCCTCGCGCTGGATGCGACTGTGGTAATCGCCATCACCTTCCTCGGCTCGACGATTGCCGGAACGATCATGCCGTGGCGCTCCAAAGAAGTATTCGAAGGCTCGCCCATCTCGAAGTACAAAGTGCCCTCGTGGCTTGGATGGATTGTCACGATCGTTTACGCCGTCTTTGCCGTTTACCTGATCGTGATCTCCTTCCAATATGCATGGGCAATCATCAGCGGAATCGGCCCACTCGGCGCAGATGCAATGACATGGTTTGTGGTCATTGTTCTGGGCTTATTGACCGTGCTCAATGCTGCGGTATTAGTCTGGATTGCCTATTACGTTGGCCGCAAGATATTTACCGGTGCCGCCATGCCATTGATCACACTGGCCGGCCTGATCTTCCTCGGCTTCCTCGATTGGCTGTTGGTCGAATGGTTCTGGGATCCTAACAGTCTATCCGGCGTGACCGGCCTGCCGGCAAACGGGTATGCCTTTTATGGCATCGGCTGGGCGAACGTCAGTTCGATGGTGTTCATGTTCGTCATGTACATCCTGGCGCTGGCAATCTACTTCGGCTTCAGTTCGTACCGACGCAAGCAAGGCATCGACGTGGACAAGATCTACAAAGAGATCCCGGTCGAGTAAATCTTTTCAATATAAGGCTAAAGAAGGAGTTAGTGATAAACTAACTCCTTCTTGTTTAATATGTCACCCTGAGCAAAGCGAAGGGTCTCGAAGCGAGATTCTTCGTCGCTTCGCTCCTCAGAATGACATTGAAATGGAGTCAACCTTGAGCAAAGTCATTTTGGTACTATCGGACGGATTGCGATACGATGCGGCAATCAACGGCATGGGTTATCTCGGACATTTGGTCGAGAGAAAACTCGCCAGTCTGTATAAAATCATCGGCGAATTACCAAGCATGTCACGTCCGATGTATGAAACGATTCACACCGGCTTGCCATCCAGCGAACATGGAATTGTTTCAAACTTGATCGTCCGCCGTTCGATCAAGCCGAACATTTTTCAAGCCGCACGGGATGCCGGAAAAACAACCGCCGCGGCGGCATATTACTGGTATTCGGAATTATATAATCACGCTCCATATGACCGCATCAACGACAAAGAGGTGGATGATGATTCGTTATTAATCCAGCATGGAAGATTTTATACCGAAGATGAATTCCCCGATGCGGAATTGTTCGCGACCGCCGCAATGCTCGTTCGCCGCTTCAACCCCGACTATTTGCTGGTCCATCCCATGGGCATGGACAACGCAGGTGAAACCTTCGGTTCCGACTCCAAGCAATATCGCAACAATGCGATTCGTCAAGGCGCGATGATCGGGACATTGATTCCCGAATGGCTGGAACGCGGCTACGATATTTTGGTCACTGCCGATCACGGCATCAACAAAGACGGGGGGCATGGCGGCGCCGCGCCGGAGATGCGTGAAGTACCCTTATATATCATTCGCAAAGAGTTTGCGGGACTCGGTGATACCCAGCAAATCCTTTCCCACCTTCAAATCGCACCAACGATCTGCAAATTGCTTAATATTCCCATTCCGCAAACGATGAAAGCAGACACAATTATTTAACCAACAATTACCCTCATCACGTATTGATTGACCGCGCCGAAGCGGCATTTGTATTCCTCATCGCCGCGCATGAAAACGGAGTTTTCTATTTCGCATCCAAAAACTTTTGCCAATCCAAACCAAGTTGACGAATAACTGCCCGCAGTGTACCGAGCTTCAAATCCTTCGCGCCCCAATCAGGCAATGGAGCAATCTTTCCATTTTGCGGATTATGCCAGACACGATGCGAGCCCGCACCCCGTCTTGGTAACTCTTCACAACCAAGCCCTTTGAGTTTCTTCGATGCTTCGCGGTATTTCATACTGCCAATACAGTTTCAATCCAAAGTGGCGTGTTTTCTTTTGTTGCTTGCAATACAGATGGCAAAGGTTTCTTCAGTTCCTTCAACGCTTCCATGATAGCTGCAAGCGCATCATTCGCGTTTTGCAACGCGTCCTGCACCGTTTCGCCTTCGGTGATCAATTCAGGCAACAATGGACAAGTAACAACATATCCGCCTTCGGGTTGTGGCTCCAAGACAAGAGGCAACTTATAAATTTGACTCATTGCTTCTCCTTATCAATATTCATAGTATAGCACAACACCTATTCACTATCGCCCACCCTCACCCTCATTACATATTGATTCACCGCGCCGAAGCGATATTTGTATTCTTCGTCGCCGCGCATGAAATCGAATTCGACGCGTCCGTGCTCACAGGCCCATTGCAGTTGATGCGCCAGCAAAACCCAGCCGGGCGAAAGTTCCATGAAGTCGCGGCTGACGCCAGAGTTATAACCCCATAATTTATTTCTGTAATCGAAGTTCAATGCCGCCGCGGCTTTGACTCCATCCACGGTCAAAAATGCCAGCCAAAGATAACCATGTTCAAAGGCGGAATGCACAGCCGATCTCATTTGTGAACGCATAACGTCCTTCAAGAAGACCGCCTTGTTTGGCTCTTGAATCATCAGATGAAAGAAACTTTCGATTTCTGCATCCAATGTGGATTCATCCTCCACAACATAGAAACGAACCTCGCGTCCATCTTCGGCGGCGCGGCGCATTTTGCGTTTGATCTCGTGTCGCTGCTTCTTCTCGACATGCGAGAGATATTCTTCGAATGATCCGTTCAAGGCAAGGCGCGGTGTGGGACGGTAAACTTCTTCGTGATAAGTCAGGCCGCGTCGTTCGGATTCCGCTTTCAGCGCCGCGCGCGTCGGAGAGCTATCGGGGAGGTTATACCAATCGAAGGGCAAGCCGTGATAAGTCGAGGATCGAGCGAGGTAATCCATCAAGCCGGAAAGGAAGCGCGGCAGGTCGTCGAGGCGGACGATCAAATCGAGATAATCCGAAATCTCGATGCTCCCGACCAAGAGAAGCGCCTCGCGTCCATCATATTGCGCTTTGAAAAGCGGCGCGATGCCAATGAGTTGATCCTTCTCGCGCGCCGAGATCAAAACCAATTCGACGTCCTTCCATTCGCCGCCGCCGCGCGTCAACCACCACTGACTCAAATATTCGTGCCGCAGAAAAGGCACATCGCTGATGCTTTGTTCGACCAAAGTGTTCCATTCGTTTTCGGAAATGGATGAAAAATCGTTATGTAGTATGAAGTCCATGATTGCTTTCACGTCAACGCCCTGCGCCCTTTCAGGGTTGCGAGCGCTTTTTCCCGAAGGACATCGGGACGATGTGCGAAGCAATCTCTTTATCGAACAAGAGATTGCCACGTCGTGGCGCTGGTCTCGATATGCTCACTTCGTTCGCTACTCGACCAACGCGCCACTCCTCGCAATGACATTTATTGACTGAGATTTTACCAGTATAATGATAGCGAATCTTCCGATATTCTTACCATGCTTCTCGATCTGACTCTTACAGCGCTTTATCGAATTGACGGAAAAGAACGAACAGGCCTGCCGGGACTAATGCCTTTCCTGCCGCCGCACAAAACGGCGCGCGGACGCGACCGAGACCGGCTGGTCGTCTATCTTTCGTTGAACGGCAACATTTCCTATTCTGCTGAAGAATATGACCAGCTTACCCACCGCGCAGCCGAGACATTTTATGGAACGCCCGGCACACTGACCTTTGCATTGCGCTCCGCCATGGAAACGATCAATCAGACTCTGCTGGAGCGCAATCTAACCACCAGCGGACGCGGCCAGTACGCGTCCGGATTCCTATCGCTGGCGGCGCTGCGCGATTCGGAGGTCACGCTTCTATCGAGCGGTCCAATGCACACTTATGTGTTGGCTGCGGATGGCGGGCAGCACTTGTTCGATTCGCTTTCCGGAAATGGGCTGGGACTCAACGCCAAAGCGGCACATCATTTTTCACGCCTCACGCTTCAGCCGGACGACCGGTTGGTTCTCTGTGCCAAGATTCCTTCGGCTTGGGAACCGGCGCTGAATGATTCAGGTTCCGCGACGCTGGACTCCACTCGCCGCCGTCTGATGAATCTCACCAACGAGAATGTCAACGCCGTTCTGATGCAAGTTACGGAAGGTCATGGCGCGTTGAACGTGCTCCAGCCGGAACCGGCTGTAGATGCAACCGAAGAATCTGTGCATCAGCCGATTGACGCTTCGATGGGTTCGCCCACAAGCAAAAGCGAACCATCTACGCAGGAGGACAACGCTGCCGTGGAGCAAACCGCTGAACCAGATCCGGAGTCCATGCTCGAAGCGCATCTCGTTCAGCCATCGGCCTATGCGATTCCTCCCCAACCGAAAGAAGAAGAGCCGCCTGCTCAATCCAACGAGCCGGACATTTTTGCTTCGCTGCCGCACCTTCAACCGTTGGAGCCAACACCAGCCGTCGAGGAAGAAGAGCCGGATATCGCTGAGCCCGTCAAAGCATCGAAAGAAGCGCCTGCAGGGCCATCGCCGCGCACACGTCGGGCCGCAAAGACCATTGTCAGCGGGATACGCGTCGTACGTCAAGGCAATGAACGGATGGGCAAAGGTCTGCAAGCTTTTCTGCCGCGCCTCCTGCCCGGCTCGGACGAGATTGCCCTGCCTCCTTATGCCCTGGTGTTCATCGCTATTTTGATTCCGCTCATCGTCGTGACGATTGCAAGCGTGGTGTATTTCCGCTACGGACGCAGTGTGCAATATGAGGAGTATCTGGTGCGGGCGCGCAATGCGCGCGCGGTTGCGATTAATCTCAAAGATCCGGTTGCGCAGCGCGATGCGTGGAAGCAGGAACTCGTTTATCTGAATGACGCCGAGTCCTACAGCGTGACCGCCGACACCAGCGCCTTGCG
>JBJKOR010000485.1:0-5028 GCA_046707185.1 Anaerolineales bacterium
ATTTGATATTCTACCCATTGAGCTTTAGAGGAGGATGAGTCTTTTCCTGCTGCAAAATAAAAGCCTCCTATTTGCGCAAGAGGGTTATACCAACCAATAATCTAATGAGCATATTGGTTTCTAAGTAGCGTTTCATTTTCTTTGGGATGGAGACAATTTGATTCGTTTGAAGAAAAATACCAATAGGAAAAAGATTGTGGCCATCAGGACGATGGCGGAACCGGAGACGATGTTTAGGTAATAGCTGATATATAAACCAATGACGGATGAAACGGCTCCAAGTGTTGCGGAGACGATCATCATCGGGGCGAGGCGGCGCGTCAATAAATAAGCGGTCGCGGCAGGAGTGACCAGCATGGCAGCGGCCAGCCCCACGCCGACGGTTTGCAGCGAAACGACGACGGTCAATGCCAACAAGATCAACATCAGATTGCGCAACAATTCGGCGGGCAATCGCAATGTGGCAGCGAGAACCGGATCGAAAGAAATGATCATGAAGGGTTTGAAGAGCAGAATCACTGTCAGCAGAATCAAAAGCCCGAGACAGGCGGTCAGCCACAAGTCGAGGATGGAAACGCCGAGCACGTTTCCGAACAGGATGTGCGATAGGTCGACCGCGTAGGTTTGAATCGTGCTGATCAATGCCACGCCCAGCGCCAGCGCGGCTGCAAATAAAATCCCGATGGCGGTGTCTTCTTTGATCGTTCCCTGATGTGAAAAGAAGCCGATGCTCAAGGCGATAATAAGCGCCGCGACCAGGGCGCCAACGAGCAAGTTGCCGTTTAGGAGATAGGCGATTGCAATGCCCGGCAAAATGGCGTGCGCCATCGCATCACCGAGAAAAGCCATGCCGCGCAGAACAACGTACGTGCCCATGACGGCGCATAACATGCCAACAATGACAGACGCGACAAGTCCGCGTTGCATGAATTCATACGTGAGAGGTTGTAACAACCAGTTCATGAATCCTCCGGCGGACAGCAGTCATCGACCACAGCGGTGCCATCGGCAAGAACCATCAACTGTTGCCCGAAGGCTTTTGCCAGATTCTCGTGTTGAATGACTTCCTGGGGTTCCCCAAACGCAATCAAGCGGTGATTGATCAGCAGCATCAAATCGAAACGGGTGGAGGCCAGATTCAAATCATGTGTTGAGATCATGGCTGTGACTTGTGTCTCACGCAAATCATCGAGCAGTTTCAAAGTGGCATCCTGAGTCGGCGCATCGACGCCGGTAAAGGGTTCGTCCATCAGAAGAATGTGCGGCTCCTGTGCCAGGGCGCGCGCCAGGAAAACGCGCTGCTGCTGTCCGCCGGATAGATCGCTAATGGGACGTTTTGCGAATTCAGCCATTCCCATTTGAGCGAGACTTTTCTCCACGATTTGTTTATCTTTTAGGGAAGCGCCTTTGAACCAGCCTTGATAGTCGAAGCGCCCCATCATGACCACATCGTTGACGGTCACGGGAAAGCGCCAATCCACTTCTTCCCGTTGAGGAACATATGCCACGCAATCCTTGTGATGGTTTAACGGCAGGCCGTGAATCAAGATGCGCCCTTTTTGTAGAGGCAATAAGCCCACTAATGCTTTGAACAACGTAGACTTTCCCGCGCCGTTCGGGCCGACGACGGCCACGCGTGCGCCGTGCGGCACACTAAACGTCAGGTCGCGCAAAATGATTTTTTCGCCGTAGCCGATATCGGCGGATTGGATTTCGAGTCGATGAGGTGTGTCAGTTATTGGATCCATGGGGTCGAAGCTCATTTTAGTGCACTTACGATGTCGGTAACATCATGTTTGATCATATCGATGTAAGTCGGCGCGGGACCGCTGGGTACGGAAGTGGATTCGACATAAAGGTCCGTGACGACTTTCGCACCGCTTTCAGCCGCGATCTGTTTTGCCAGGTTTTGGTTTTCACCAATGTCCAGGAAAATGGCCGGGGCGCCGCTGCTTTTGATGGTGTCGATCAGACTTGCCATTTGTTGTGCCGATGGCGAAGCTTCGTCGGTAAAGCTGGGAATGACTGCGCCTACGATTTTGAAATCATAGGCTTGTGCAAAGTAACCAAGCGCATCGTGATTCGTGACCAACAAGCGTTTCGACAGCGGAAGCGGCGCAACCTGATCCTTGACCCATTGATCCAAAGCCTGGAGTTTTGCAATATAAGCATTGGCGTTGGCTGTGTAAAGGTCCTTGCCGGCCGGATCGAGTTGGATCAGGCCATCGCGAATATTCTTTACATATTGAATCGTGTTCAATGGATTCATCCACATGTGCGGGTCGCCGTCCTTGTGTTCACCGGAAGGATCGGGATGCGGCGTCAGGCCGGCGGTGGCTGTCACTACGATTCGATTCCCACCGATGTTGTTAAGCGTCTTTGCCAGCCAGGTTTCATATCCCAAACCATTCACAATCAATAGCTGGCTCTCGCTAATCTTGACCGCGTCTTGAGGTGTTGGTTCGTAGGTGTGCGGATCAACGGTGGGCCGCAACAAGGTCTCGACTTGGAGACGGTACCCGGCGATATTTTGGGCGATATCGCCGAGGAATGTTTCCGTTGCAAGCACGCGCGGGGTGGATGAAGAAGAGGATACAGGCGCTGCTGCAGGTGAGCATGCACTTGCCAGGATAAGTACAAGCACGAACAGATAAATGTATTTTTTCATTTCTTTCTCGAAAAGTAGGTGCATGAAACCAACGGACTATGAGGACCGCTTTGTTTACGTCTATTATTGGTTTGGATGGAACGCTAACGAAGTTTTATGGAAGATACGTCAACGTGTGAAACGTTACCGAACCGACCATCAGTACAACGATCACGCCGGCGGTAATTTGCATAATGGGTTTTTCCGAGGGCTTCTCGGTGCCATCCAACTCGGCTTTCTTCTTTGCCTCGATCTGTTTATGGTTAAGTGTGACGCCTGCAGTTGCTGCCACAGGGATTGCTGCACAAAACATACACATAAGTCTCTCCTTTGGTTACTTGCAATTTTCACATAAACCGAAAAGCTGAAGCCAATGTTCGGTAATTTGGTAGCCCGTCTTTTTCGCAACGGACTTGATGAATTGGTCGAGTTCATCTCCGTCAAAGTGAACGGTCCGGCCGCATTTGCTGCATAGCAGGAGATGTTGATGACCTTTGCCTGCTGTGATGAACGCCTGACAGCCTTTTGGCTGATGAACGCGTTGGATCAGACCAAGTACTTCCAGCTTTTCGATGGTTCGATAAACGGTAACGAGGCCCAGCGCCGGATATTGATCGCGCGCCGCGTCATACACCTCGACCGGAGAAAGGGCGTGGTCACTCGCGGCAATAATCTCCACTACAGCGCGTCGCGCACCTGTCAGGCGATAACCGTTCTCTTGTAGTTGTGTAAGACAATTCTCTATAGCCATAATTGATATTGAAAATCATTTTCAATTATATACAGAGAAATAAAAATGTCAAGGGTCTCATGGCAGCCAATGTGGCCAGGTGACTCGTGCCCTTACGCGTGGCTGTGCCAGCCATTTCGTCGATGGCGAACTTGTGTATAGAGTAATCACAATGGCGCTGAAGAGAATGAGCCAGATCAAGAGGTGCAACAGATTGAAGCGCTGAGAGGATATTTCCATTGACGGAATCATATGCACGATGATTGGACCACGGATAAGTTGAATATGAGAAGTTGTTTTTCATCGTTTTGTTGTGCGTTATACTGTCGGGCTGATAAAGAGGAAATATGAAACGAGTCCCAATATCTTTTGTTATTGCAGGCGCGGTTGGCATCATCGCGTTATCGGTTTTGCTGATTATCGGAATCCCTTATTTCTTTGAACCGCTGCAGTTTTCAGGAACTATAAACGGGGCGACTTTCGGCTCGCAGACTGCTGTTGCTCAAGTGACGAACATCGTGGATGAGGGCCAGATCAATATCAATGGCAGAAATCAACTTTACCAGGTGATGCAAGTTCAGGTATTGCAGGGTGACTATCAGGGCATGACCTTCCAAATCGACTACGGCAAACGCCAGATACGCAATGACAACTTCCGTTTTGCACCGGGCGATGAGGTGTATGTCGAAATCGATAAAGGCCCCAATAATCAGCCGCAAGCCAACTACGAAGACTATGTACGCACCAGACCCATGCTGATTCTGTTGATCACATTTATTCTTTCCATGCTGGTGATGGGACGCTGGAAAGGTTTGGGCAGCCTGGTCTCACTGGGCTTTAGTATGGTAATGATCCTCGGGTACGTGATTCCGCACATCCTGGCCGGGGAAGACCCGGTGCGGGTCAGCCTGATCGGTTCGGTCATTCTTTTAGCCGCCACATTATATCTGACCTACGGCTGGAATCTAAAAACTCATGCCTCGATGGCGAGCATCATGCTCTCCTTGCTATTGACCGGCTTGCTTTCTGTATTCTTTGTTTACATCACGCATCTTACAGGATATGGCGATGAGAACGCGATGTTCCTCATGCAATTTTCTTCCTCACCGATCGATCTGCGCGGCTTGCTGCTCGGCGGGATGATCATCGGTTCGTTGGGCGTCCTGGATGACTTGGTCACATCGCAGTCGGCGGCGGTGGTTGAGATTCACGATGCCAACCCGACTCTCGGCTTCCGCTTGACGCTTCAAAAGGCCATGCGTATCGGCCAGGACCATGTGGCGGCTACCGTGAATACCCTCGTCCTCGCCTATACCGGCGCGGCCCTTCCCTTGCTATTGATCTTTACGCTCGGCAATGGAAGTTACAGCTATTTTGTCAATTCCGAACTGTTGGCGGAGGAAATTGTGCGGACGCTGGTCGGTGCCTTGGGATTGATCGCTGCGGTGCCTATTTCCACGTTGATGGCAACTGTTATCATCCTCAACCAGGAGCGCTTTGGACAGTGGCGTATGTTGCTTGGCCCCGAAACCGGCGACAAAATGGAACATAGCCACGCACATTGAAGTAGAAAAACTCCCGCAGCAATGCGGGAGTTTTTTTGTTTAAGTCTTCTTCACGATGAGAGCGGGAATATAAATGTACATTTGCC
>JBJKOR010000486.1:0-2131 GCA_046707185.1 Anaerolineales bacterium
CTCAAGCATCGCGATGAAGATCGTCCCGTGACGGTGGACGAAATCACCAACGCACTTTCCGATTTACGCAAACTCACCGAGGGTGGAATAGCAGGCGGCGGATAAAGTCATCCACAGATGACACAGATTTCTTAATTTCAATCTGTGTCATCTGCAAAATCTGTGGATAGTCTTTTTGTCTCAGAAGTTTTTAATCGGTTGATTATAAAATCATCTTCATGAAGAAACACGAATTCAAAGGCTGGACCTTTTTGTTACAAGGCACAGCCTTTTTATTAATTGTTTTATCCGTCTTCGCCCCGACTCAAATCGTGAGCGCACATCCGATCGATATGTACGCCCAGACTCAATCCGTTACAATCGAGGCAAACGACATCCAAATCGATTGGAAGATCACACCGGGGCCTTTGCTGGCAGATGCGATTTGGAGCGCGGCGGATCAGAACCAGGACGGCACGATCAGCCCGCAGGAAGTTCAAGCGTGGACGGCACCCTGGCTTTCCGGTGAGACTGTCGCTTTGGATAATCAGCCCGTTTCATTCACCCAAACTCAGGATATTCATTGGCCCGCCAGCGTGGATGTAATGCGCACCGGCGAAGATTCGATCGAGATGCACTTAAAGGTTCAATTCCCATCGGGCTTGAACGGCAAGCATTCGGTTGCGATTCATAACTCACACCTGGAACTCAATAGTCTCAACTGGTTTTCGGTCTCGAGCCAGCAAGGCATGACATACGACAAACCCGCGCAGAACAATGGCCTGTTGAGTTTCGATATTTATTTTCCGAACTCCTCCAACGCCGGAACATCCACGCTGACATCTTGGAATAGTGGCACGCCGAATCTTCCAAGTTTTACAACGGCGGTCTCAAACCTGGCGGGAAATCTTTCCAACTCGAATCAAGCCCTGCAGCAATCGGGCGGCCCAACAATGGTGGCGTCGGCGCTGATTGGATTGGTCAAAGCACAACAATTTTCGCCATTGTTCCTTCTCGGTGCATTCTTATTATCGTTGGTGCTCGGAAGCCTGCACGCCTTAACGCCCGGCCACGGCAAAACACTGGTTGGGGCATATTTGATCGGATCACAAGGTAAGACACGTGACGCCATCTTTCTTGGATTGATCGTCACGATCACACATACCGGCTCGGTTCTATTACTAGGCTTGGTAACGCTGGTTGCTTCGCACTTTATTCTTCCATCCCTGATTGCGCCCTGGTTGGAAGTCGCCTCCGGCTTGATCATCATCGGATTCGGAATCAATCTGCTGATACAACGACGGCAGGATTTTATCCGCTTCACGTCGAACCGCAGCAAGAAGCCAACGGGAGGGTTTTCCATCAAAGCTGCGGATCATACGCACGAGCCTGGATCGGGATTGCTGCATACCCACGCTCATGACCATGTACACCCTGATCACGATCATCCACACACCCATGCCTTGCCTGCCAATGAGATTACATGGAAATCGCTGCTAACGCTGGGCGTCAGCGGAGGGCTGGTTCCGTGTCCCGATGCAATTGCGATTCTATTGGTGGCGGTGGCAGTCAATCGAATTACTTTCGGCATGGTGTTGATCGTTGCCTTCAGCATCGGCCTGGCATTGGTGCTGATCGGAATCGGTATCGCAATGGTTCAGGGAGTCCGCTTCGTGGCGCGCAGTGATGTACTCTCGCGTTTCAGCGTGTACGCGCCGGTGATCAGTGCAGTCGTGGTATCCGGCTTGGGAATCGTGTTAACGGTCAGCGCTTTAGGCTCGTTGAATTTCTTTTCTGCGGCCACCCGCTCGCCGGGGAGTCAGAACGCTTCCATCAGCGCCGGTTCAAATGCCGCGCCAGCGTTCAATATCAAGAATGCAAAGCTTCTTTATCTTGCCCCGGACACTCAAACGCAAAGCGAAGATCAGTTATTTATGCTTCCACTAAACGGGGGAAAGCCAACCCAGTATACAAAAGAAACTTCGGGCATCTCCGGTTATTCGGTCTCGCCGAACGATCAAACCATCCTTTACACAACATTCAAAATCGATGGCAGCTCCTCGATAACGGCCATCAACGTCGATGGTTCGCAGCAACGCCAGATCTTGAACTGTCCCTCATCCCAATGCGGTGACCCGCAATGGGATGAGGG